>CAYZNA010000030.1:11355-18407 GCA_964478665.1 uncultured Anaerolineales bacterium | reverse complement strand
GGGGGGGGGGGGGGGCGCGGGGGGGGGCGGGGGCGCCGGGGGGGATGGGGGCGACCCGCCGGGGCGCCCCTACAGCGGGGAGGCAGGTGGCCGGGAGGCGGGTGGGGAGAGCTGCGAGAGCGGCAGGCGGAACAGCAGCGCAAACAGCCAGATGAGCAGCAGGGTGGGCCGGTGGTCCCCGGGGCGCAGGCGGAAGATTACAATCACCGCCCCGAGGTACAGGGCAAAGGCGGCGAAGTAGCGCGCCAGGTAAACCGGCACGGTGGGGCCGCCGTGCGGTCGCAGGCCGGGGATGGTGGCCCAGATCAGCAGGCTCGCGGCGCCGCAGGCCGTCAGGGCAGCCAGTGAGGGCAGGGGAGGTGGAAGGGCGCGGCGGGAGCCGGCTCCGGTGGGCGTCACGACCACTCGTCGAGGTACAGGCGGGCCGCTCAGGTTCGTTTCATCTGTAGTTCGTTCACCGCCTCGGAGAGGCGCCGGATGCCCTCCTGGATCTCGGCCGGCGTAAGAGCACAATAGGGCAGCCGCAGGAAGCGCTCGCCGCCGCCGTCGGGGAAGAAGGCCAGCCCGTCGGCCAGAATCAGGTCCCGGCGGGCGGCGGCCTCGCGCACGGCGGTGGTGGTCACGCCCGGCGGCAGGGTGAGGGAGAGGAAGAAGCCGCCGTCGGGGCGGGTGGCCCGGGCCTGCGGCAGGCGCCGGTCAATTTCGCTCAGGCAGGCGTTCAGCCGGGGGAAGTACAGGGCCTTCAACCGCTCAATCTGCCCGGGCAGCAGCCCACGGCGGCACCACTCGTGGGCGATGCCCTGGGCGAGGTAGTTGGGCGCAATATAGGTGTCTTCGGCGGCCTTCGCCAGCCGGGCCAGCAGGCCGGCCTCGCCGAGCATGAATCCCACGCGCAGGCCCGGCCCGATCAACTTGCTGAAGGAACTCATGTGCAGCGTGCGGCCCGGCGCCAATTGGAACAGGGTGCGCTCTTCCTGCCCCCGGTAGCGCAGCCGGCGGTAGGGGGCGTCCTCCAGCAGCAGAAAGTTGTACCGCTCGGCCAGTTCGACGATGCGCTGGCGCTTCGCGGCGCTGCAGGTGGCGCCGGAGGGATTCTGAAAATCCGGGATGAGGTAAAAGAACTTCGGGACGTGCTTTTTCAGCGCGGCCTCCAGCGCGGCGACATCCGGGCCGTCGGCCTCCAGCGGGATGCCGACGATGTTGGCTTTGTGGCGGCGCAGCAGGGTGAGGGTGCGGTCGTAGGAGGGGGACTCGGTGAAGACCACGTCGCCGGGCCGGAGCAGGACCGTGCACAGGGTATCAACGAGCTGCAGCGAACCGTTGCCGGTCAGCACCTGTTCAAGCTGCACCTGCTGCCAGCCGGCCAGCCACTCGCGCAGGGGCTGGAAGCCGAAGGCCGGGCCGTATTGCAGCATGGCAGCGCCGTGTTGCTTAAGCGCAGCCACGGCGGCATCACTTACCTCTTCCAGCGGGAATGATTCGGGCGCGGGTACGCCGCGGGTGAACCGGATGGGAGAGAGATGCGACATGAGGGCCTCCTGGCTCTGGCCAGCGACGCCGGCGCGCGGGTCGGTGACCGGGCCTCGAAATACAAAATGGCCCTCCGCCGTCCAGAAGGGAGACGAGGAGGGCAGCGTGGCTCAGCCGATGCATCGGGCGAGCGATGGCGACCGGGGGTTAGCGTGTTGCCTGCCGCAGGTTAGCGCGGGAGTCTACACGCGCAGGGACGGAGTGTCAAGGACGACGCTTCTGGCCCTTACCGCGGTCAGGGGTGCATTTCATTTTCGGGGCGGGCCGATTTCCGCCGTTGCTGACCCCTCCCCGAAGCGGAGAGGGGCGCGACTCCCCCTTCCCGCTTCGGGACGGTCGGAGACCGGGCCGGGGGGGTAGGTCGCCCCTACGCTGAAATGCACCCGCGGTCAGGCAGCGTTTGACATTCGCGCCATCCGGGGTTATTCTCACCGGAAGTGGACCGGCGGAAAATCCATGTGTTCGCACTGGCCGATGGAGGAGAGAACTCGTGCAACCTTCTGGCGCGCATCCCGACTTGGAAAAGCTCAAGCTGGCGTGGACCGAATTTACCACCACTGCCCGCCTGCGGCCGGAACTGGATCCGCTGGTAGCGGTTTCGTGGCAACGCTGCGCGCCGCGCCTGAACCCGACCTCCCCGCCGCGCTGGGTGTACCTGAGCGACGACGTGTTGCCGCTCATCCTGCGGCAACGCGCCCCCCTGCTGGCCATCGCTCGCCCGCTGATGGAGGACATCCACCAGTTCATCGAGGGTTCCGGGGCCATTGTTTTGTTGCTGGATAGCACCGCCTGCCTGCTGGAGGCCCTGGGGGACCCGGACACGCTGGCCGGCGTGACCGGGATGGGGGTGCGGCCGGGGGTCTTTCTGGACGAGGGGCGGATCGGAACCAGCGCCTTCGGCGTGGCCCTGATGGAGAGTTCCCCCGTGCAGATGGTCGGCCCGGAGCACTTTCTGGCCTGCTTTCACGACCTGAGCACGGCAGCGGCGCCAATCTTCGACCTGCAGGGCCACCCGGTGGGGACCTTTGGCCTGCTGGAAACGGCGGCGCGGCGCAGCGCGCAGTCGCTGGGGGTCGTAGTCAGCGCGGCACGCGCCATTGAAAACCAGTTGCAGGCCGACCTGTTCGTGCGCGAGGCCAACACCCACGCCACCGAGCTGAACGCCATCATGGATTCCATGTCGGATGGGGTGCTGGCATGGACGGTGCGCGGCACCATCCTGCACCTGAACAATCAGGCCGGCAAGCTGCTGGGGCTGACCCCGGCCAGCGTGGTCGGGCGGCCGTTGGTGGAATACCTCACCCTGCCGGAGGGGCTGGCGCAAGCCCTGACGCGCGGCGAGGAGCTAAACGACGTTGACATCGGCTTCAAAGCGGCCGGTAACCGCTGCGAGTGTCTGGTCAGCCTGCGGCTGATCTGCGGCCCGGAAAGGGAGCCGCTGGCCTACATTGCCACGCTGCGGCGCATCGAGCAGGTGCGCCAGTTGGTCAACCGGCTGGTGGGCGCTCAGGCGCGCCTCACGCTGGACGATCTGGTGGGGAACAGCCCGGCCTCGCGCCGCATCCGGCGCCAGGCGCTGGCGGTCACCGATGCCAGGGCTTGCGTGCTGTTGCGCGGCGAGAGCGGCACCAGCAAGAACGTGCTGGCCCGCGCCATTCACAACAGCAGCCGGCGGGCCGGCGGGCCGTTTCTGGCCCTCAACTGCCGGGCCATTCCCCGCGAACTGGCGCTGGGTGAATTTCTGGGATTTGAGGCCGGCGCGTTCAACAGCGGACCCTCCGCCGGGCAACCCAGCAAATTTGAGCTGGCCGACGGCGGCACGCTGCTGCTGGAGGAGGTGGAGGCCCTGCCGCGGGATATGCAGGCCGCCCTGCTGCGGGTGATCGAGGCCGGCGACGTGATCCGGCTGGGCGGCACGCGGGTGATCCCGGTGGACGTGCGCGTGATCGCTTCCTCCACGGCCGATCTGGAGGCCCGCGTGGCGGAGGATGTGTTCCGGGCCGACCTGCTCTTCCGGCTGAGTTCGTTCGTAATTACCACCACGCCCCTGCGCGAGCGCCCGGAGGACATTCCCCTGCTGATCGAGCGACTGCTGGAAAAACTGAGCGTGCAGGTGGGGCGGCCGCTGACGCTCAGTGCGCAGACCCGCGCGGCGCTGTGCGCCTACCCCTGGCCGGGAAACGTTCGAGAACTGGAGTCGGTGATCGAGCGAGCAGTGCTGCTGTGCGACGGCCCGGAGATTCGCCCGGAGCACCTGCCGGAGGCCATCCGGCAGCGGCGGGCCATCGTCCCGCACAAACCCCTCACCGAGCCGGTGCGCAGTCTGGCCGAGGCTGAACGCGTAGCCATCCTGTCCGCCGGTCGGGCTGCGCGCGGTAACCTCACCCAGGCTTCTCAATACCTCGGCATCGGCCGAACCACCCTGTGGCGAAAGATGAAGGAATTCAACCTCTCCGCCAGGGATTTTCACCCCGCCGCCTGAGCCTGCGCCGGATTTCGCGAGCCGATAGAGAAACCAGATAGAAGCTTGATTTGTTCCTCCATGAGGGCAGGTCGGCCCGTTGTTTCATACCGAAACGGTACTTCAGTCCCAACTCGTTTCATAATAAGACAAAAGCGCCTGCGACGTTGACCCAATGGCGCTATTGTCTTATGCTGTGGGGGTGGTCGGTATCAGCCCGGCACCCCCACCGGGCGCCCGGATGTACCGGGTACACGGGCGACCCGGCGGGTCGCCCGTGCTGCCAGATTGCACGGGTTCAACCCGACTAACGGCACACGCCCTCGTCTGATTGGGCTGTCAGCACGAGAGGCATTTTGTTCCCATGCCGTACAGCAGGCGGGCCAGAGGCCGCTCAACCGAAAGGAGGCAACTCGCCTGAACACTCGCTCATCTTGCCGCCCCCGACTGGCATATTCATAACACCCACCCACCCACCTTTCAACACATAAATGGAGGATTTCTCAATGTCACCCAACCCATTTCTGGGAGAGTTGCTCGGGACGATGATGCTCATCATTCTGGGCGACGGCGTGGTCGCTGCTGTGTTGCTCAACAAATCCAAAGCCCAGAACTCGGGCTGGATCGTCATCACCACCGGCTGGGCGTTCGCGGTGATGGTGGGCGTGTTCACCGCGATTGCCTTCGGCAGTTCGGACGCGCACATCAACCCGGCGGTGACCCTGGCCTTCGCAGTGGTATCCGGCGACTTCAGCAAACTTGTCTCACATATCCCGGCCCAGATGATCGGCGCCTTCATCGGCGCGGTGATTGTCTGGCTGGCCTATCTGTCGCACTGGGCTGAGACCGAGAGCCAGGGTTTCAAGCTTGCGGTCTTTTGCACCGGCCCGGCCATCCGCAATGCGAAGGCCAATGTCATCACCGAAATCATCGGCACCATGGTGCTGGTGCTCGGTGTAGCGGCAATCTTCTCTAAGGCCGTGGGCGGTATCTCCGCTGGCGTGGGACCCTTCCTGGTGGCCGGCCTGGTGTGGGGCATCGGCCTCTCGCTCGGCGGCCCAACCGGGTATGCGATCAATCCCGCCCGTGATCTCGGACCGCGCGTTGCGCACGCAGTCCTGCCCATCGCCGGCAAAGGCGAATCAGACTGGGGTTACTCGTGGATTCCGGTTGTGGCCCCGTTGGTGGGTGGCGCGCTGGCGGGCCTCGTGCTCGCGCTGGTGAAGTAGGCCGGGATCTCTCGGGCGCCACGGGACGTGAGGGTGGCGCCCGCTCGGCGACAGAAACCCCGGAAGTGATTGCTGGAAGGAGCTAGCCATGAAGAAGCTGATTAACAAACCCGAGGATGTTGTCAGGGAAGAGCTGCTGGGCATCGCCGCCGCCCACGCCGATCTGGTGCGGGTACAGGCCGCCCCCAACTATTTCGTCCGGGCCGATGCCCCGGTGAAGGGCAAGGTCGGGGTGATCTCCGGCGGCGGCTCCGGCCACGAGCCAATGCACGGCGGCTTCGTGGGCATGGGGATGCTGGATGCGGCCTGCCCGGGTGCCGTGTTCACCTCGCCCACGCCGGATCAGATGCTGGAGGCCACCAAAGCTGTCAACGGCGGGGTGGGCGTGTTGCACATCGTCAAGAACTACACCGGGGATGTGCTGAACTTCGAGATGGCGGCCGATCTGGCTCGCGCGGAGGGAATCGAAATCGAAGCCGTGGTCACCAACGACGACGTGGCGGTGCAGGACAGCCTGTACACCGCCGGTCGGCGCGGCGTGGGCGTGACCGTGCTGGCCGAAAAGATCACCGGGGCCGCGGCCGAGCAGGGCCGCTCGCTGCAAGACGTGGCCGAGGTGTGCCGCAAGGTCAATCAAATGGGCCGCAGCATGGGCATGGCACTCACTTCCTGCACTGTGCCACACGCCGGCAAACCAACCTTTGACCTGCCCGAAGACGAGATGGAGATTGGCATCGGCATCCACGGCGAGCCGGGCCGCCGGCGCGTGAAACTGGCCACGGCCGCCGAAATCACCGAGATGCTGGCCACCCCCATCCTGGACGACCTGCCCTTCAAGGCCGGCGACGAGGTGCTGGCCTTTGTGAACGGCATGGGTGGCACGCCTCTCATTGAGCTGTACGTGGTGTACAACGAACTGGCGAAAATCTGCGCCGGGCGCGGAGTCAAGATCGCCCGCAACCTGATCGGCTCGTACATCACCTCGCTCGAAATGGCCGGCTGCTCGATCACACTGCTCAGCCTGGATGACGAGTTGACCCGGCTGTGGGATGCGCCGGTGAAGACTGCCGGCCTGCGCTGGGGCGTTTAGCGGGCAGACCTGTCAGGTTTGCGGTAGTTCAACTGGAGGCCAGGGTGAGTGTCTCGCGTGACGCCGTGCTGGAATGGATCAAAGCTTATGCTGCCGCCATCGCCGCCAATAAAGACTACCTGACCGAACTCGACTCCGCCATCGGCGACGCCGACCACGGCGCCAACATGGACCGTGGTTTTCAGGCACTGCTCACCCGGTTGCCGGGGGTTGCCGATAAGGACATCGGCACCATCCTGAAGACGGTCGGCATGACGCTGGTATCCACCGTGGGAGGGGCGGGCGGCCCGCTCTACGGCACACTCTTCATGCAGATGGGTGTGGCTACGGCCGGTAAACTGGAACTCACCCTGGCCGACTGGGGCGCTGCGCTGGAAGCCGGCGTCAACGGCATCGTGATGCGCGGCAAAGCCAATCTCGGCGATAAGACGATGGTGGACGCGCTCACCCCGGCGCTCATCGCGTTCAAAGACGCTGCCCTGCGCGGCGTCAGCCTGCCCGAAGCCCTGCAAGAGTTGGAACGGGCCGCCCAACAGGGCAAGCTGGCGACCATCCCGATGGTGGCACGCAAGGGCCGGGCCAGTTATCTTGGCGAACGAAGCGCCGGACATCAGGACCCCGGTGCCACTTCATCTCACCTACTTCTTAAAACCGCCGCCGACACCTGGAGTTAGAGTAGGGAGTTAGAGTGAAGAGTTCCACCCTCACTCCAACTCCAACTCCAACTCCAACTCTAGCTCCG
>CAYZNA010000030.1:0-11255 GCA_964478665.1 uncultured Anaerolineales bacterium | reverse complement strand
AACTCTAACTCTAACTCCAACTCCAACTCTAGCTCCGAACTCTAACTCTAACTCCAACTCCAACTCTAGCTCCGAACTCTAACTCTAACTCCGAACTCTAACTTTAGGAGGCACAACATGGCAAAGTACGCAGCAGCAGTGGATCAGGGAACGACCAGCACCCGCTTCATGATCTTCGATCATGCGGGCAAGGTGGTCGCCCTTGACCAGAAGGAACACGAGCAAATCTATCCTAAACCGGGCTGGGTAGAACACGACCCGATGGAAATCTGGGGTAGCACCGAGGCCGTGATCGCCGGCGCCCTCGCCAAAAGCGGAGTGGCCGCCGATGAGATCGCCGCGGTGGGCGTGACCAACCAGCGCGAAACTACGGTCGTGTGGGACAAAGCCACCGGCAAACCCATCTACAATGCTATCGTGTGGCAGGATACCCGCACCGCCGACATCTGCAACGCGCTGGCCGCCGACGGCGGGCAGGACCGCTTCCGCCCCAAAGTTGGCCTGCCCCTCGCCACCTACTTCTCCGGCCCCAAGATCAAATGGATTCTGGACAACGTGGAGGGCGCCCGCGCCCGCGCGGAGGCCGGAGAAATCCTGTTCGGCAACATTGATACGTGGGTGATCTGGAACCTGACCGGCGGCCCGAACGGCGGCGTGCACGTGACTGACGTTTCCAACGCCAGCCGCACTATGCTGATGAATCTGGAAACCCTGGACTGGGACGACGAGATTCTGGGCATTATGGGCGTGCCGCGCGCCATGCTGCCGGCTGTCCGGGCTTCCAGTGAAGTCTACGGCACGGCGACCGGCTCGCTGGCGGGCATCCCGGTGGCCGGCGACCTCGGCGATCAGCAGGCGGCTCTCTTCGGCCAGACCTGCTTCTCCGCCGGCGAGGCCAAGAACACCTACGGCACCGGCTGCTTCATGCTGCTCAACACCGGCACCGCCCCGGTGCAGTCCAGGAATGGACTGCTCACCACCCTCGGCTACAAGATCGGCAGCGAGCCAGCGGTCTACTGCCTGGAAGGCTCTATCGCCATTACCGGCGCGCTGGTGCAGTGGCTGCGCGACAATCTGGGCCTGATCCAGAAATCGGCCGACGTGGAGGCGCTGGCCGGCACGGTGGAAGACAACGGCGGCATCTACTTCGTGCCGGCCTTCTCCGGGCTGTTTGCGCCCTACTGGAAGAGCGACGCCCGCGGCGCGATTGTAGGCATGACCCGTTACGTCAATAAGGGCCACATCGCCCGCGCCGCGCTGGAAGCCACTGCCTTCCAGACCCGCGAAGTGTTGGACGCCATGAACGCCGACTCCGGCGTGCCGCTCACCGCCCTGAAAGTGGACGGCGGCATGGTCTACAACGAGACCCTCATGCAATTCCAGGCCGACGTGCTGGGCGTGCCCGTCATCCGCCCCACGGTGGCCGAAACCACCGCGCTCGGCGCGACCTATGCCGCCGGGCTGGCGGTCGGCTTCTGGAATGCGGTTGAAGATCTGCGCGCCAACTGGGGCAAAGACAAAGAATGGGATGCGAAGATGGACGCCACACACCGCGACGCCCAATACGCCGGCTGGAAAAAAGCCGTCACCCGCACCTTCGACTGGGTTGAATAGCTCGCCAGCCTGTTCGTTTGTGGCACCATCGAGAAGCCTGGAAGCTGGACTAACAGGCTTCCAGGCTTCTCACTTTGAATCCGAATATGTCCACCCCTCACGTCGTTGTCATCGGCGCCGGCTCCACCGGCGCGGCCACGGCGCACGATCTGGCCCTGCGCGGGCTGCGCGTGACTGTGCTGGAACGCGGCGAGATCGCTTCCGGGACCACCGGGCGCAACCATTGCCTGCTGCACTCCGGCGGACGCTACTGCGTCAAAGACCAGGAATCCGCCATTGAGTGCATTGACGAGAACCTGATCCTGCGCCGCATCATGCCGGACGCGCTGGAACTGAACGACGGCCTGTTTGTGGCGATCACCGAAGACGACCTCGCCTTCCAGGACCAGTTTCTGCAGGGTTGCGCCGCCTGCCACATTCCTGCCCGCGACCTCTCCCCCCGGCGCGCGCTGGAAATTGAGCCGTTCCTGAACCCGAAACTTCTTGCCGCCGTGCAGGTTCCCGACGGCGTATTTGAACCCTTCCGCTTCTGCCTCGCCTTTCTTGCCACCGCCCGGAAAAACGGGGCCGCCGTTCGTCCGTACACCGAAGTGACCGAGGTAACCCGCTTCGGGCGCAGCGTGACCGGCGTTCGGGTACTGGACCACCGCACCGGGAAAACGGAAACGCTCGGGGCGGATCTTGTGGTCAACGCCGCCGGGCCGTGGGCGGAGAAAATCGCCGCGCTGGCCGGAGTGGACGTTCCCGTTTCCCCCACCGCCGGCGTGATGGTCACGGTGGGCCAGCGGATGAACAATACCGTCGTCAACCGGCTGAACAAGCCCTCCGACGGCGACATCGTGGTCCCGCAGCGCACTACCTCCATTATCGGCACCACCTCGTGGACGGTAAGCGACGCCGACGCCATCCCCATCCCGCAGGAACACATTGACAAAATGCTCCGTCAGGGCGAGCAAATGCTGCCGGACATCCGGCACGTCCCCATCCGGGGCGTGATGGCCGTGGCCCGTCCGCTGATTCGCAAGAGCGGCGTGGACGAGCGCGAGGTCAGCCGCACCTTTGAGTGCTTTGACCACCAGCGCGACGGAGTGGATGGCTTTGTGACCATCTCCGGCGGCAAGACCACCACTGCCCGCGCCATGGCAGAAAAAGTGAGCGATATTGTCTGCGGCAAACTGGGCGTGACCGCGGCCTGCCGCACCCGCGAGGTCCCACTGGCCTCATACCGGCGGTTCTATCAATAAGGGGCTTTCAGACCCTCAGGGTCTTTGAGACCCTAAGGGTCTCTGTACTCGACATGGAAATCCCGCTCAGAATCTACCGTTACAGACCCGGCCAGCCTGTGCGTTACGATTCCTTCCGCGTGCAGGTGACCGATACTGCCAACCTGCTGGACGCCATCGAGGCCGTGTGGGCGCACCACGACCGCGACCTGATGTTCCGCCACGCCTGCCACCACGCCTCCTGCGGCTCGTGCGCCGTGCGCGTGAACGGGCTGGAAAAACTGCCGTGTATCACCCCCGTGCGCGAGGCGCTGGCCGGAGCGGGCGGCAGCGAAGTGCTGATCGAGCCGCTGCGCAACTTCCCGCCCGTTGGGGATCTGGTGATGGACGTATCCGGCCTCTTCCAGCGCATGATCGCCTCCGGCATGGCCATCACTCGCCCCGCCGAACCCGCGCTGGGCGGGAAGCCCGTGCAACTGGCCGACGGACTACCCGGCTACAACCGCTTCGAGAACTGTATCGAGTGCGGCATCTGTGTCAGCGCCTGCCCGACCATGGCCGCCGACGACCGCTTCTTCGGCCCGGCGGGCCTGGCGGCGCTGGAGCGCGCCCGCGCTGAAACCCGCGACCCGACAGAATCGGCCCGGCTGCTGGCGCTAACCGACGGCGAGCACGGCGTCTGGCGCTGCCACAGCGCCTTTGAGTGTACCGAGGCCTGCCCGCAAGCAGTGGACCCGGCCGGCGCAATCATGGCCCTGCGCCGCGACCTGACCGGGCAACGCTTCCGGCGGCTGTTCGGGCGGTGAGAACCAGGGGACGAATAGGGTGACACAAGCACAAGAATCCAGACTCCGCCGCGCCGCCCGTTGGGCCGACGTGCGCAAACGCCGCACAGGCATGTGGGCCTTCGCCCTTAATCGTATTACCGGCATCGGACTGGTGGTTTACCTGTACCTGCACCTTGTGGTGCTGAGTATGCTGGCCGGTGGCCCGGAGTCGTGGGACTCCTTTGTCCGGCTGGCCCGCTCCCGCGCGTTTCTGGCGCTGGACGTGCTGCTGATTGCCGGAGCGCTCATTCACGGCCTGAACGGCGTGCGCGTCGCCCTGACCGGCTTCGGCGTGGGCGTGCGCACGCAGAAGGCACTCTTCGGTGGGCTGATGGCGGTGGCGGCAGTCGCCCTGTTTGCCAGCGCGCTCAAAATCCTCGGGGGCTGAAGCCATGGAAAATCCATTTACCCGCGAACCGGAGGAAAGCTGGGGCTGGCTCTGGCAGATCGTCACTGGCGTGGGGCTGCTCGTGCTGCTGGGGCTGCACCTCGTGGCCCAGCACTTCGTGGCCGCAGGCGGCATTCGAGATTTTGCCGGGGTGGTCGCCTACCTGAGCAATCCCATCCTTGTTGTGCTGGAAATTGCGTTTCTGATTGTGGTCACTGCGCACGCCCTGCTGGGAGTGCGCGCCATTCTCTTTGACCTCGGGTTGAGCGCCACCACCGAAAAACGGATCAGTCAGGCGCTGACCGCGCTGGGCGTGCTCACCGTGGGCTACGGCATCTGGTTGACGTGGACGATCACACACAGTTGACTCCCGCTGAATGGGAAGCGGCGTGGGCGCCCTACGACGAAGCCACCTACGGCGCGGCGCTGGATTTTCTGCGGCCCGACGACGTGGTGCTGGACATTGGCGCGGGCGACCTGCGCTTTGCCCGCCGCGCAAGCGCCCGTGTCCGCCACACCATCGCCATCGAGCAGCGCACGGAACTGCTGAGCCTCACCCCCGGCCCCTACCCGCCAAACCCGACCGCGATCTGCCCCGACGCGCGGCGATTCCCCTTTCCGCCCGGACTGACCGTGGGCGTGCTGCTCATGCGTCACTGCTGCCACGTAGGGGAGTACGCCGCCCGGCTGCGCGCCGCCGGCTGCGCGCGCCTGATAACTAATGCCCGCTGGGGCATGGGCGTGGAAATAATTGACCTGCACGCGCCGCGCGCCGCCCGGGCCGGCATCGTCGCCGGCTGGTATGCCTGTCTGTGCGGCGGGACCGGCTTCATTGCCGCCGCGCCCGGCTGCATTACCGCCGCCACCCTCCAGCCAATCCACGAAGTGTCCGCCTGCTCGGCGTGCCTGATAGGGGCGTAACCTCACGATGGTCGGATTAGTCATCGTTTCCCACAGCGCCCGGCTGGCTGAAGGTGTGGCCGAACTGGCGCGCGGCATGGCCGGCCCGGACGTGCAACTGGCCGCCACAGGCGGGTTGGATTTGCCCGACCGCCCGCTCGGCACCGACGCCGGGCTGGTGCTACAAGCCATCGAAGGAGTGTATTCCGACGACGGCGTGCTGGTGTTGATGGACCTCGGCAGCGCCGTGCTCAGCGCCGAAATGGCGCTGGAGACCCTGCTCCCTGACCGGCGTTCCCGCGTGTTGCTGTGCGAAGCCCCGCTGGTGGAAGGCGCGCTCGCCGCCGCCGTGCAAGCCCGGCTGGGCAGCCCGCTGGAGCAGGTCGCCGCCGAAGCACGCGGCGCGCTCGCCGCCAAAACCGTACACCTCACCCCGCCTCACCCCCCGTCCCCGGCCCGGCTGCCACGCTCTCCCGACCGGAAAGAACAGCCGGGAGAGGGGGAACAGGGGGTAAGGCTCACCGTCCGCAACTACCTCGGCCTGCACGCCCGCCCGGCCGCCCGGTTTGTGCAAACCGCCGGCCGCTTCCCGCAGGCCAATGTGCGCGTGACCAATCTGACGGCCGGGCGCGGCCCGGTCAGCGCTCGCAGCATCAACGCCGTCACCACCCTCGGCGTGCGGCAGGGCCACGAAATCGAAATCCTCGCCACCGGCCCGCAGGCGCAGGCTGCCCTCGCCGCCCTGCGAGCTCTGGCCGATGAAAACTTTGGCGATGTAGAAGAAAAGGAAGAAGGAAGAAAGGAAGAAGGAAGAAGGAAGGAGGAAGCAGTTGCCCCTTCTTCCTTCTTCCTCCTACCTCCTTCCTTTCAGGGCATCCCGGCCTCCCCCGGCATTGCCATTGGCCCGGCTCGCCTCTTTCGGCCCCTGCTCCCGCGCGTGCCCGCCCACAGCGTCGCCGAACCGCAGTCGGAATGGGACCGGCTGGCCGCCGCGCTGGAAAAAACGCACGGCTACATTCGGGCCACCCGCGCCGGGCTGGCCGGTCGCGCCGACAATTACACCGTCGCCCTGTTCGACGCCCACCTGCTCTTTCTGGACGACGACGCCCTGCGCGAGCCGGCCCGCCGCGCCATTTTTGACGACTGCCTGAACGCCGCCGCCGCGTGGCAGCGCGCGATAGAAAGCGTGGCCGCGGACTACCGCGCCCTCGATGACGACTACCTGCGCGCCCGCGCCGCCGATGTGGAAGACGTGGGCAGCCAGGTGCTGTTCACTCTGCTGGACAGCGCCGCCCCTGCCCCGACCCTCGCCGCGTCCGGCATCCTCGTGGCCGGCGACCTCACTCCGGCGGATACCGCTGCCCTCGACCCGACCCTCGTGCGCGGCATCTGCACCGCCCACGGCGGCCCGACCTCCCACAGCGCCATCCTCGCCCGCGCCCTCGGCATTCCGGCGGTGGTGGGCGTCGGCCAGCGCGCGCTGGCGCTGGCCGAAGGCACGCCCCTGATTCTGGACGGCGCGACCGGACAAGTCTGGCCGGACCCGGCCCCCGACCTGCTGGCCGAGTATATCGGCCGGGCGGAGGCTGAACGCGCTGCTGGCGCGGCAGCGCTGGCCGCCAGCGCTGCCCCTGCCGTCACCCGCGACGGTCGGCGGATAGAAGTGGCCGCCAACATCGGCTCCGCCGCCGACGCCCGCGCCGCTGTGGCCGCCGGGGCGGAGGCAGTCGGCCTGTTCCGCACCGAGTTTCTGTTCCTCGACCGCCGCACCGCGCCGGACGAGGACGAGCAATACGCCGCCTACCGGGCCGTCGCCGAAATCCTCGACCGGCGTCCGCTCATCATCCGCACGCTGGACGTGGGCGGCGACAAGCCGCTGCCCTATCTGGACATGGGCGCGGAGGCCAACCCCTTCCTCGGCTGGCGCGCCATTCGACCGTGCCTGGCCCGGCCGGACTTTTTTAAGGTGCAACTGCGCGCCATCCTGCGCACCGCGGCCGAGTTTCCGCTGCGGGTGATGTTTCCGATGGTCGCCATTTTGGGCGAGTTCCGGGCTGCCCGCGCGCTGCTGGCCGAAGCGCGGGCCGAGGTGGCCGGGCGCGGGCAAGCCGTCCCGGAGCGGGTTGAAACCGGCATCATGGTGGAGATTCCGGCTGCCGCGCTGCGCGCCGATCAGTTTGCCCGCGAAGTGGATTTCTTCTCCATCGGGACCAACGACCTGACGCAGTACACCCTTGCCGCCGAGCGCGGCAACCCGCGCGTGGCTGCGCTGGCCGATGCTTTTCAACCCGCCGTGCTAGAATTGATCCGGCAGGTGGCGCAGGCGGCGCAGACCCACGGCAAATGGGCCGGCGTGTGCGGCGAACTGGCCGGCGACCCGCTGGCAGCGCCCCTGCTGATTGGCCTCGGCATCACCGAACTGAGCATGAGTCCCCCCGCCATCCCGCGCGTCAAACAAACTATCCACGAATTGGACTACGCCGCCGCGTGCGAGCGGGCGCGCGCGGCGCTGTCGCTGGAAACGGCGCAGGCCGTGCGGGCCTCGCTGGGGTAAAGAGGGCCCCCGCAGTATGAAATCCTCATCCGCAGTTGCCCTGGGCCTGTGTTTGCTTCTCGGTTCGGCCTGCTCATCGCCGCCGGTACAGGAACGAACGCCCACTGCGGCCGCGCCGCTGGCGACCGCGCCGTTGCTGGCGACGCCTACGGCGCCGCTACTCGCCACGCCCCCCCCTCCGCCCACCGACTTGCCGTCCGCCTCGCCGCCCGGCCCGACTTTGACCGCCCTACCCACGCCCACACCGCTGCCCACGCTCACGCCGACGGCAGGCGCGACGGGCATCCCGCCAAGCGAATCGCTGCCCGAGGGCTATTTCCCGCCCCTTACGCACGATCTGTACTTTCTGGAAAACCACAGGCTGATGCGCCGCAATCACGCCACGGCGCAGTTGGAAACTGTGCTCGGCGCCGAGACCAGCGGGACTGAACCTCCCCCCACCGGCATCGGCGCGTACGAATTCAGCCGGGATGGGCGGCTGCTGGCTTTTATCCGGTATTGGATCGCCGACCCCCCCGGCCCGTACGCGCTCAACCTGCTGGACATGGCTACGCAACAGATTACGCCGGTGTATGAGGAACACGCGCCGGGGGCCGGCCTGCTGGGGATGGCGCTCTCGCCGGATGGCGAGTGGCTGGCGTTTATCCCGCAAGATGCGGTCGCAGCGGGCGACCGGCGAGGGCCGGGGTGGGCGGCCCCGGCTCAGCGCCCGCGGGCGGGGGGCGGGCCTCAGTCCGGCGTGATCTACGCCGTGCGTACGGGCGGCCTCCACGAGCGCGTGGAGGTCGGCTATTGCGCCGAAGTGCGTAGCGATGAATTTGTCCGCGGGTGCGGCGGCATGGTCTGGTCGCCGGACAGCCAATCGCTGGCGTGGAGCGATGCGCTGGGATTGTGGCTGGCGGCCGTGGGGCAGGGTGCGCCACGGCCGCTGCTGGAGAACAAGCACGACGGTTGGGAACACACGCGCGCGTACAGCGCCGCGGCATGGTCTCCTGCGGGCCGCTTTTTGCGCCTGTGGATCAGCCACTACGAGGGAGGCAGTCAAGCGATTCTGGACATGCAAACCGGGCAACTGGCCGACCTGCCCGACTCTTTTGAGTATCCCGAACCGCTGGCGCGGGCGGCATGGCTGCCGGACGGGCGGTTGTTTGCGTTGCGCAGCACGAACACGGGGGAGGGTTACGCCCTGCACGGCGAGGTCTGGCGGATGGAGCCGGGCAGCGCGGATCTGCTGGTTCTCGCGGCTTCATTCCCGATCACCGCCACCGGCAGAGAGGGGTTTACCTTTTTCGCCCCCGAGGTACTGGAAGATGGCCGCGTGGCCCTCGCTGTGGTGAACCCGAGCAACGCGGACTACCAATCGCGCGGGTTGTACGTGGTTGCGCCGGACGAACTTACCGTGCGCAAATTGACCGGCCTGCCGCCGGGCAGCCGCGGCATGCAGGTACTCTGGTCCCCCGATGGCGCCAGCGCACTGGTGCGGGATTGGAGCACGGGCAGGCTGTTGTATGTCCCGGCCGACGGCAGCGCGCTGTACGATCTGCGCCCGGCAATGGGCGAGAACGTGTGCTGTTTTACGTGGGGAGGGGAATGAGTGCGCCCCAGCCGACCATGCGCCTGCCCTCCCTCCTTGACCCCCACGTTCACCTGCGCGACCCGGGCGCAACTCACAAAGAAGACTGGGACAGCGGCACAGCGGCGGCGCTGGCCGGGGGCTACACCACCGTGCTGGATATGCCCAACAACAGCCCGCCCGTCACGAACGCGGAAACGCTGGCGGCCAAACGCCGGGCGGCGCGGGCCAGAGTCTGGCGGGTGTATAATCCCTCCGATGTCCGCCCTCGACCGACCTGACTCTATTCCTGCTCCGCCGAGTGAACTGCGAGCCGTAGTCCGGCGCCTGCGCGAATTGCTGCCGGAACTGGCGGCTGTGCTGCTTTTCGGTTCACGCGCTTCCGGGCTGGCCGGCGAAGCCAGCGACTTCGATGTGCTGGCACTGGTGCCGGAGGGCATTGACCCGGGGCGACGCCGCGCGGCTCGAGAGCGATTACAGGCGGAGTTCCCGACCCTCCGCCTCGATCTGGTGATCGGCTCCGAACGCGCGCTGCTGTCCAGCCTGCGCTACGAGCCGGCCCGACCGTTCTGGTTGGAAAACGCCATCCCTCTCTGGGGACGGAAGCCGGTCGTGGAACGATATCCGCCGCTGGCGAAGGGCGCGCTGCTCTCTTATCTGAACCGAATTGAGGCCGAAATCGGCGTGGCTCGTGCTGAGGACGATGATCGAATGCGCTGCCGAATCTGCGCCGACGCACTCGAGCATCTGGTGCAGCTAGAGCATGCTCTGGCCGGGAGCTACAACAACGGGGCCGTCCGGCAGACCCTCGCCGATCTCATGGGTCACGATCTGTTCCGCGCGTTGCGTTCCGAGGAGCAACCGTTTGACCCTGGCCAGTGGCCCCGTTTGCTTCGGATTAGCCGCAACAGATTGCGCGCCATCCGGCAGCGGGTGAGCGCCCTCCCGGAAAACGAGTCTGACCTCCTGTGGCGTGAACAATGGCGGGAAGGTGAGCCGGCAGAAGCAACTTGAAGCGGCAGCGCAACTCGTCGGCAACGCCGCAGCCCACATCGCCCTCTACAGGGCCCCGACCGGCGTTCGCGAGGCGCTGGAGTACTTTGGGCAGGCGCAGATTCGCGTCGAGACGAGGCGCTGGAATCAGACAGAACTGGCCCGGTTTCGGATGTTGGCCCTGCGACGGGTGGCGCGAGAGATCGCCGAACGCATCGGTGAGACGCGCGGACGGGCTTACGAAGAGGCGGTTGCGGAAGCTGCCAGGTGGATGCGCTGCAAATGAACAACGCGGCCGTGCTGGTCTCGCGGGCTTTCTGGGTGGATTTCGGGCTGCATCCGCCGCAAGCGAGTAGCAGCGGTTCCGCCCGATCTCGGTACCCCCATCTGCCACCGACTGCCTGGCTATCCGGGCTATCTTCCCTTCCCGGCTATGAACTGGACGGTGTTCCCGATGGCAGGAGGGACGTTTCGTATGAGATCTATCTGCCGTGCCCGCCGGCCCGCAGCGCCTCCATCACCCGCTCCGGGCCGGCGATCTCGGCAAAGGTCGCCAGCGGATTTGCCTGCGAGCATTATACCCTCAGTGGCGGAAGTGCCGCACCCCGGTGACTACCATCGCCAGCCCGGCCGCGTCGGCGGCGGCCACGGACTGAGCGTCCCGCACTGAGCCGCCGGGGTGGACTACGGCCGTGACCCCGGCCTCCGCCGCGGCCTGCACCGAATCCGGGAAGGGGAAGAAGGCGTCGGAGGCCATTACCGCGCCGCGCGCCCTGGCCCCGGCCCGCCCGGCCGCCATGCGCACGCAATCCACCCGGTTGGGCTGCCCGCCCCCGATCCCGACCGTGGCCGCCCCGCCGGCCTCCGCCCGCGCCAGCACGATGGCGTTGGATTTAACGTGCTGGCAGGCCTTCCACGCGAAGCGCAGCGCCCCCCATTCGGCTTCGGTCGGGGGACGCCGGCTGACCATTTCCCACGCCAGGCCGCCGGCCGGGTCGCCGAGGTCGAGGTCCTGCCGCAGCAACCCACGGGTGATCGAGCGCAGCTCAGAGCCAGGCTCGATGGCCGCCTCCGGCATTTCCAGCAGGCGACAGTTCTTCTTTGCGGCGAGAGCCGCGCGCGCTTCCCCGGTGAAGCCCGGCGCGGCGATGCACTCCACGAACAGGTCACCCAGCGCCTCGGC
>CAYZNA010000029.1:13092-18577 GCA_964478665.1 uncultured Anaerolineales bacterium | reverse complement strand
GGAATGGGGAATGGGGAATGGGGAATGGGGAATGGGGAATGCGGAATGGGGAATGCGGAATGGGGAATGGGGAATACTACCCAATGCGTTTCAGATCGAATGGAACCACACGGTATTCTCCGATGGGGACCGGGTCGCCGGGGACGGTTTCGAGGCCGTAGGCCACCTCCGGGTGATGGCTGTAGGCGATGATGGTGGTCAGCCAGTGCAGGTCGCCCAGCACGTGGGGCGGGAGTTCGGTCACGTGTAGACTGCGGTGGCCGTTGAAGAAGCCGAGCACCATGTTGTTCACCCGGTCCGGGCCGAGGGCCTGGGTCACGTCCTGCAGGGTGGCGGCGCGCAGGGCGGCCAGTTCGCCGGGGGGCAGGACCGGGGAGACCAGCGGGGCCGGGTCGTGCGGGGCGCGCTGGTGCGGCGGGGTGTAAAAGCTGTTCAGGTCGGGCTCGGCCACCGGCTGCTGCTGCAGGCCGGGCATCTCCTCCGGCAGCAGGGCCGCGCCGTCGGTCTGCAGGGCGGCCAGCCGCCGCGCCAGCGAAACCAGCCGGTCCTTGAAGTTGCCGTCGGCGGAGACCAGTTGGTAGCGAATCTGCCGCAGGGAGGTGCGCAGGTATTGGGCGTGCCGCCGGTCAATCTCGGCCAGCAGCGGGTCGAGGCCCTCCAGCTCGTGGACGATGAAGCGGATGGCCAGGCTGATTTCGCGCTCGGCCTGCGCCGGGGTGAGGCGGCTCTGCGCGGCGAGGTCATTGGCGGCGCTCTCCAGCCACTCGCTGTTGCGCTGCCACGATTGCAGCCGGGCCACAATGTCGCGGCGGTAGCGCGAAACGTGGTCAGAGGTCTTCAGAGCGTGGTAGGTCGGGCCAAGGGTGCGGCTGTAGTCGTCGAATTGCAGGTGCAGCAGTTCGGCCGGGGAGCGGCCACGGGTGGCGCGCTCGATGTAGCGGCGGATGTTCTGGTTGAGTTCGTTCAGGCCGCGCACCACCTGCCTCACGTTTTCGTAGGCCTGGGTGAGGGCCAGCGCCGGGGAGAAGTCTTTGCTGCGCGAGTTGGTGAGCAACTGGTGGGCGGCGTACAACTGGCCCTTGAACTCGCGCGGCTTTTGCTCCTGAATGGTGCGGAAGGCCTCCAGCAGGGTGAAAGCGTAATCCGGCAGGATGACGGTTTCGCTGTAATCGGCGTGCTGCTCGCGCTCCACCCAGCCGGAGTCGGCCAGGCGGCGCAGCAGATAAGCGGCGTACTGGGGTTCCGGCTTCTGGCCGGTCAGGGAGCGCAATTCGGAGTCGTCGCCGGAGGAGGCCCGGGCGGCCATCTCGGCCGCCACCTCGGCCTCGGCCTGCTCGCTGCGCAGGTAGTTCACAATCTCGTCAATTACGACTTCGCGGGTCAGGCCGTGGCGGTTGAATTCGGCCAGCACGTACAGGCGCAGCAAAATTGCCATATAGTGGCGCTGGAGCGACCCTTGACCCTGGGTACTGAAGGGGTTGAACAGGTTGGCAGGCAGGATGTCAAAGGGATTGGTGGCTGTGCCCATCGTTCTCCCAGACGAGGATATCTTCCAGTTGGCAGTTCAGGGTCTCGCACAGGCGGGCCAGCGCCTCCAGGTCCACATGGCGGGCCTGCCCGGCGTCCAGACGGTACACCAGGTCTTTGGGCACGCCGGCCACAGCTGCCAGCCGCCGGTGCGACCAGCGCTTCCCGGTGGCGGCTTGCTGCTTGCCCAACAGAATAGTGATCCGGCCAGAAGTAGTGATTTTTCCCATATAGAACTTCCGTTCTAGTACCGTCGCAGTATAATCCCGAGCGGCGGGATTGTCAAGAGGGTTGGGCCGTTTTCTCAGACAGAGGGTGGGGGATTCGTGACAGGTGACCCGGGGCGGGACACGGCCACAGCCGGGTGCGCATCAACTTCGCAAAGCGACGCGAAACCATGCAGGAGGCGGCGCGGCGGCCGGGGGAACGGCCAGGCCCAATACCTTTCAGTTAGCGGACTCGAGGCTTCAGCCGGGGCCGCCTGAAGGCTTGATTCCGGCCTTATCTAAACGGTATTGCGGCCAGGCCCTCTCGCCCAGTAACGCCCGGCAGGCCTCCCATACCTCATCCACGGTGACCCCATCCCGCTGCCAGTCGAAGCCGGCCGCCCCGCCGCGCACGCCCTGTGCGGGTGCGCGCCACGGCTTCCAGGCCGCGCAGGCCTGTTCCGGGGGAGCGAAGGGAGCGTAGCGGGCCGGGTCGCTGGGACCCATCACCATCACCGTTTTGCAGCCCACTGCCGTCGCCATGTGGGTGGCGCCGGTATCGTTGCCCACGTAAAGCGCCGCACGCTCGGCCAGCGCGCCGATCTCGTCCCACTGCACCCCGCCCCAATCGTGCACCGGCAGGTCCACCAGCCCTTTCACCGCCGCGGTCAGCGCGCCGTCCTGCGGCCCACCCACCGCCACCACCGCCAGCCGCCCGCGTTCCACCAGGCGCCGCGCCAGCCGGGCGAAGTACTCTGGCGGCCAACGTTTGATCTCCAACTGCATTCCCGGGTTGTTGCCCCCGCCGGGGTGGATCGCCGCAAAGGGCCGCTCCTCCAGCCCCAGCTTTTTCAACCCCACCGCCGCCGCTTTGCGGCCCTCCGGCCCGGGCCTCACCCTCAGGCCGATTCCCTCCACCTCCAGCCCGGCGGCCCGCGCGCAGTCAAGGTACAGATCGGCCTCCAGCTTCACCCCGCGCACCGGGGCCGGGCGGGTGTGGGCGAAGCCCCGCCCCCGGCTGTTCAGACCGGCTCGCTGCGGGATGCCGGCCAGCCATGCCAGCACGGCCAGCAGCGGCGAGCGGTCCGGGATGAAGGCGGCCTCGTAGCCCCCCTGCCGGAGCTGTCGCACCAGCCAGAAAGCGCGGGCCAGATCAACGCCTCCCTGCCCTACGCCGCTGGCGTCCAGCAGCCCGTTCAGTTCGGGGTGGTGCTGCACCGCCGGGCGGGACCAGTCGCCCACCGCCCAATCAACTCGAGCGTGCGGGTAGGCTCGCCGCACCGCGCCGAGCAGGGCGGTGGCCATCACCACGTCGCCAAAACAGCAGGGCTTGAGGATTACAATGCTGCCCGGCTCGCGCCACTTGCGCCGCCGCGCCGGCCAGAACAGGGGGTAGAGCAGGGTACAGAGCAGGGTGAGCATGTCGGGCAGGCCGGCCCGGCAGCAGGTTTCGGGGCGCCGGCTGGCTGGCCGATCCCATTATAGGCTGGTTGAGAGAAAAGGGGGGCGCTGCTGCGGTTATTCGCCCGAGTCTACTGTGATGTAGGGGCGCAGCTTTTCCAGGGTGGCCGGGCCAATGCCATTCACGTTGGTCAACGCGTCCACGTCCGGGAAGGGGCCGTTGGCGGTGCGGTATTCGATAATCCGGCCGGCCAGGCTGGGGCCGATGCCGGGCAGGCTTTCCAGCTCTGCCTGGCTGGCAGTGTTGATGTTCACCAGACCGCTGCCAGGCGCGGGGGAGGGGACGGCGGTCCGGGCCGGGATCCCGGTCGGGGTGGGGGCGAGGGTGCCGCCCCCGGCCGGGGCGGCCGGTCGGGGGGTAGGGGGGCGCGTGGGCAGGGCGAGCTGTTGCCCGTCGCTCAGGCCTCCGGCCAGATTGATTTCGGTCAGGTCGGCTTCCGGTAGTGGTCCGCCGGCGGCTTGCAGCGCGTCCTGTACAATGCTGCCGGGCGGAAGGGCGTACACGCCGGCAGAGGCCACAGCCCCGACCACGTGTATCCGCACGCCGACCGGGGTGGGCGGGGGGCGCAGTTCAATCGGCTTCCCCACCGGCTGGCGCGTGGTGACCAGCAGCAGGCCGGCGGCGGCCAGGCCGGTCAGAAGGCCGAGCAGAAACTGGCGGTAGCGGTCCACTTGCAATCTTGCCCCACGCGGGCTGGCTGCCGGAAGGAGAGAAGTGGGGCAAGTTACGAACTTGCCCCACGCGGGTTGGCTATCGGGAGGCGGGCGCCAGCGGGTCAATCAGGCGCTGAAACTCGCCCAAATCCAGCGGGTTTTGCACCTGCACCCCGTTGACGAAGATGGTCGGTGTGCCCTGGATGCTGCGCCGGGTGGCAATGGCCAGGTCGGCCTGGACGGCTGCCCGCCCGCCGCCCGATTTGAAGCAGCTTTCAAAGGCGTCCTGATCCAGCCCCGGCGCCATTTTTGCCATTTCTATCAAGCGCCGGTCACCGAAGGTGCCAATGCCCTCCCCTTTCTGGTTGGCAAACAGCACGTCGTGCATTTCCCAGAACTTGCCCTGCTGCGCGGCGCACTCGCTGGCCTCCGCGGCGCGGTGGGACTCGTTGCCCCCGGTGTTGCTGTCCACTACCGTGTAGTGAAAGTAGGTCAAGCGGGCCTTGCCGGTGTTGATGTACTGCTCGATCAGCGCCGGCTCAACCTGCTCGGTGAATAGCCGGCAATACGGGCACTGGAAGTCCTCAAAAATCTCCACGTTTGCCGGGGCATCTGCTTGCCCCAGGGACTTGCCGTCTGACAGCGCGTGCGGGGTGACGGTGACCTGCACGAACTCACCGAGGGGTTTGCTCTGTTGCCAGATGGCATAGGCCACCACAGCCAGCGATACGCCCATGATGATGATGCCGATGGCCAGTTGCCGCCGGCGGGCAGTTTTCTTGCGTTTCTCTCGACGGGCAGCGCGCCTGCTCATGCTCTCCTCCCCACAGTGGGCCAATTCACCGGTCGGGGTCGCTACTCGCCGCAAGGGGAATCTGCGAAACTTTCCTGCGGAGGCCCCGGCCTGAGTAGTTCCCGATCTTGTAGAGTTTCGCATGCGGCCAGGCGGGTTTCTAGTGTCGTTTTGCCGGGTCGTTCCTGCCAGATGTCACCTCGGCGGAGTGGATTCGGGTTTCGGCGGATATGGCGTTATAATGAGGCCGGATTGGCTACATTCTGTTCTGTGAGGAGGTCAACATGTCTCAGATTCTCGACCTGTTGGGTGCGCTGTCGGTCCCCATTTTCTTTCTGGTGCTCATCTTGCTCGCTTTTCTGTCCTCGGCGGTCAAGATTGTGCAGGAGTACGAGCGGGGTGTGATCTTTCGCCTCGGCCGGCTGGTGGGGGCAAAGGGGCCGGGCCTGTTCCTGATAATTCCCCTCGTTGATCGCATGGTGAAGGTGGACCTGCGCGTGATTACGCTGGACGTGCCGACGCAGGAGGCCATCACCCGCGACAACGTGACAGTGAAGGTGAACGCGGTGGTGTTTTTTCGGGTGGTAGACCCCAGCCAGGCCATTGTAAAGGTGGAAGACTTCCGCCGTGCCACCTGGAATATCTCGCAGACCACCCTGCGCAACGTGCTGGGCCAGAGCGATCTGGATGAATTGCTGGCCAACCGCGAAGCCATCAATCAGAAGCTACAGCAGATCATTGACGAGTCTACTGAGCCGTGGGGCGTCAAGGTCTCCATTGTGGAAGTGAAGGACGTAGAGCTGCCGCAGGGGATGCAGCGCGCCATGGCCAAACAGGCAGAGGC
>CAYZNA010000029.1:6718-13082 GCA_964478665.1 uncultured Anaerolineales bacterium | reverse complement strand
AAACAGGCCGAGGCCGAGCGCGAGAAGCGGGCCAAGATTGTGCACGCGCAGGGCGAGTTCGAGGCCGCCTCGCAACTGGCGGCGGCAGCCCAGGTGATTGCCCGGGAGCCGGCCGCACTGCAACTGCGCTATTTCCAGACGCTGACCGAGATATCGGTGGAAAAGAACTCCACCATCATTTTCCCTGTGCCGATGGACCTGCTGGCCGGGTTGCAGAATTTGCTGGGGGACAAGGGCAGCGCCGGTGGCGAGTGATGGGCGCTCAGCCGGGCGGCGGGCTGATCTCAAAGCGGCAGGCAGGGGCGCCGGCGGCCCGGCAGGCAACCTCCACCACCTCGTGCTCCTGGCCGGTGGCCCATCTCAGGGCCTCCTGAATTTCGCCCACCGTCAGCCAGCACAGCGGCGCGTCGCTGCTGCGCCCCCGGGTGGCGTCGGAAACAGGGTCTACCAGCAGAAAAAGGCGGTCGTCCTGGTGAGCGGAGCCGCCGCCGTCTGGCCCGGATAGGGCGGCGGCCAGCCGCTGCAGGCTGCGCAGCTTGCGCCGGTCGGGGGGTAGCAGACGCAGGAGCAGTCGCTCCAGCCGGGCAGCCAGTGGACGGGCCGCCACGCGCCGGCGAAACGCTGCCTGGCCAATGCGCGTGAGCGAGCCGCGCGAACCGCGCCCGTAGTATTCTTCGATGGCTGCGTGCAAGGCGGCATATTCGGCAGCCAGCACCGCCGGCTGCTCGTTGTCGGGGGGTAGCTTACCGGTGTACCGCTCCAGCTTGCTGCGGCGCAAGACCAGATTCAGCCCGGTAGTGCCAATCACTTCGTCAATGCCCCCCAGCACACAGCGCAAACGGGCGTTTGTCAGCCAGCGCTCTTTCTGGCCGGTCATTCCGCCAGCTCTCCGACGCTGAACTGGCAATAGGGGTCGCCCAGGGCCTTGCATTTGGTCTCCTCCACCGGGATGTCCTTGCCGGTAGCCCAGCGCAGCGCCTCTTCCAGTGAGCCGACGTACAGATGGCAGGCCGGCCGGTCGCTGTGGCGCAGGTGGCAAATGGCGCAGCCGTAATCGGTGTACGTCAGCCGGCCATCCTGCTCTTCCACCACCACCAGCGCCTCCGGGTTGGTGTCCATCAGCGCCTTTGCCACGTTGCTCAGGATGAACTTCTGCTTCTGCTTGAACGGCATGAACTTGAGCGCCACCCCGGCCAGACCCAGCAGCGCGGCCTGCTCGCGGACAGCCCACTGAAACGAGGTCCTGCCAATGCGTCGCAACATGCCCCGTCCGGCCCGACCATAAAAGCTCTCGATGGCCTGGTTGAGCACGCCGTACTCGCGGGCAGTTGAACCCAGTTCCAGATTGTTGGGGGGCGGGTTGCCCACGTAGCGTTCCAGCCCGGCCTCGCGCAGCACCACCGTCAGGCCCTTCTCGCCCATCACTGCTTCCACAGATTGGATCGCCTGCCGCATCAGGGCGTTTACAAAGCGCGTGTCTGCGGTCATGCCCTTCCACGAAGCAACATCCATGCTGGTCTCCCTCTCTCACCCGACGGGCCTATTTCTCCCTCTGGCAGCACCCCTTGCCGGCCAATTATCGGCTATTTCTTCTCCAGCGCCAACTGATAGACCGGGAAGCGGTCCTCGCCGGGACGAAAGCCCAGCCGCTGGTACACCGTGGTGGAGGCGATATTGTTGGACTGGGTGTTGACGCTGGTGGAGGCAAGCTCCATCTGCGCAAAGCACTCCAGCGCGTTCAGCGTGAGCGCGGTCCCCAGCCCGGACCCCTGCCACCGGGGATGCACTGCCAGTCGGGCTAGATGGCCGGTGTTGTGCAAAACCGTTCCGAACTGGTAGCCTATCAGTTCTCCCTGTGAGCTGAGGGCCACAGTGTGGGTTGTGGCCTGGGCCAGGGCCTGTTGCAGCGCGCGGCGGGACAGGCGCCACGGGGGCCGGAAGCACAGCGCGTCCAGCCGGGCTAACCCGTCAAGGTCCTCCCGCCGGGCCTCGCGCAAGGGTACCCCCACCGGCGGGGGAGGCGGCAGCGGCTCCGCCAGGCGGCGAAGGGTAATAACGTCATAAGTCCATTGCAGGCCGGCCGCCTCCAATAGCGGCGGCAACCAGTGACTCTGAGCCAGCCCGGCAACCAGGGGTGTTCCCCCTGCCCGCAGTTCGGCCAGCGCCTCCGGCCACAGGGCCTCCCAGGCCTGCCGGACCGGGAAGCCATCCACCACCGCGAACACGCGCAGCCAGGCCGCGTCCGGGGAATCGGTCAGGCAGGCCAGCGCTGCCACCACCCGCCGCCCGTTCTGCGCCAGCCGGAACGGTTGCCGGCCCAGCCAATCTTCCGGGGGTTGCCAATCCAGGTGGGTGTGGACGCGCTGCTCGTCGCGGATGAGCGCGACGACCGTGCTCCGGTCGTGCAGCGAGGCGGAGCGCGTGGTCAGTTTGCGCTGGAAGATCACGCCGGGGTTTATATCATGGCCAGGGCAAGAGGGCAAGCACGCAGCGAAATCGCCCGCAGCGGGGATTTGCACTTGCAGGGCCTTTCGGGTAAACTGGCCCCAGACTATTCCGGGAGGGACACGTGGCGCTGGATAAAGGCAAAGACAAAGCGCTGGAAACGGCGCTGGCTCAGATTACCAGGCAGTTTGGCGATGGCGCAATCATGCGGTTGGGGGAGGCGCTGCACCTGCAGGTCGCCAGCATTCCCACTGGTTCGCTTTCATTGGACCTGGCCCTGGGGGTGGGCGGGGTGCCGCGCGGGCGGGTGGTGGAGATCTACGGCCCGGAGTCGTCGGGCAAGACCACCCTCTGCCAGCACATTGTGGCCGAGGCCCAGCGACGGAACGGGGTGTGCGCCTTTATTGATATGGAGCACGCGCTCGACCCGACCTATGCCGCCCGTTGCGGGGTAGACATAGACAACCTGCTGATTTCGCAGCCGGATACCGGAGAGCAGGCGCTGGAGATTGCCGAGGCGCTGGTGCGCTCCGGGGCGCTGGATGTGGTAGTGATCGACTCGGTAGCCGCGCTGGTGCCGCGGGCCGAGATCGAAGGCGAGATGGGCGATGCCCACATGGGCAAGCAGGCCCGGCTGATGAGTCAGGCGCTGCGCAAGTTGTCGGGCGCTATCAAGCAGACCAATACTTGCATGATCTTCACCAACCAGTTGCGCATGAAGATCGGGGTGATGTTCGGCAACCCGGAGACCACCACCGGCGGCATGGCGCTCAAGTTCTACGCCTCGGTGCGCATGGATATCCGTCGCATCCAGGCCATCAAGAGCGGCAGCGAGGTGCTCGGTTCGCGCACCCGCGTACGAGTGGTGAAGAACAAAGTCGCGCCGCCCTTCCGTGAAGCCGAGTTCGATATCATGTATAATGAAGGAATCTCCCGGACCGGAGACATCATTGATCTGGGGACCAAACTGGAGATCATCGCCAAACGAGGCGCGTTTTATAGTTTTGGCGAAACCCGGTTGGGGCAGGGCAGGGAAAACGCCCGCGATTTCCTGCGCCAGAACCGGGAGTTGATGGATGAAATCGAAGGCGCCATCCGTGCCGAGGTGGCGCAGAATCTGGCCCCCCTGTCCGTTGCGTCCGAGTCCGGGGGCGAGTTCGAAGAGGAACTGTAATCAGCATTAAAGTAACTGCGGGCTGCCGGCCGTTATGCCGGAGAAGGCCCGATGCCACGGCCTCGCAGGGCCGCCCTGTCTCAGTCAACATGGCATGTGATTCGCTTACGACAGGAGCCGCAACGTGCGGACGACTGCCGGGAAGCGTTCGGGTGCAAGGGTGATGATCGTGCTTCGGAGTTTTGATATCTGTGGGTCGGCGATCGGGTTTCGGCGGGACGTGTGCGCGTTCCGGCCGGCAGAGGCCGGCTGGCCCGCGAAAGTGGCCGACCCGCCCCACCCCAGGCGTCCCCTGAGAACGCCGACCAGGCCAGCCGGGCCAGAGAACCCGATGGGCGGCGGCAGCGGGTCCTGACGATACCCGGTCGGGTTGGTCGCGCCAGGTGCTGGCGCGACCGCGTTGCCTGCAAGAGCGCACCTCCGAACCGTATTGGAACAAGGCGGCGGCCGTGGCAGGCCTCGCTATGCGAGGTGGGCCACGGCTGTTTTTGTTCCGGCGGCAGGCCAGGCGGCCGGGTGAGGAGCATGGCAGGAAAGATCACACGCCTCACGGTGCAGGCCCGCAACAAGAATCGCGTCAATGTGTATCTGGACGGCGAGTTTGCGTTCGGGCTGGCGGGGATCACGGCGGCGTGGCTGAAGGTAGGCCAGCAGCTCAGCGATGAGAAAATTGCCGAGCTGCGCGCCGCCGATGCCCACGAAGCCGCTTACGAGCGGTCCCTGCGGTTTCTCAGCTACCGGCTGCGCTCGGAGGCCGAGGTGCGCGACCATTTGCGCAAGAAAGGGCTGGCCGAAGAACTGATCGAGCCGGTGCTGGCCCGGTTGCGGCGGGCGGGCCTGGTGGATGATGAAGCCTTCGCCCGTTTCTGGGTGGAAAACCGCGAGACTTTTCGGCCAAAAGGGCGCATTGCCCTGGGGGCCGAATTGCGCCTCAAGGGCCTCTCCCGCGAGGTGATTGACCGGGCGCTGGGCGGGCTGGATGAGGACGAGGCCGCCTCCCGGACTGCAATGAAGCAGGCGGCCCGTTATCGGGGCCTGGGCTGGCCGGAGTTTCGGGCTAAGTTGGGGGGGTATTTGCTCCGGCGCGGGTTTACTTATGAGACGATTTCTCCCATCGTCGAACGAGCGTGGCAGGCCGTGAACGGGGCCTCGCCGGGCGACGAGTTTCCGGATTAGAAAGCGAGGGTGGTATGCCTCCTGGGTTGTTGGTAGGGCTGATTGGCACAGTGGTAGGAGTGGCCGTTGGGGCGGCAATTGGCTACTTTTACAAACAATATCAGCTTCAAAGGGAAGTTGGCCGGGCGGAAAGCCAGGCGCAGGGCATCGTTAAAGCGGCTCGTACCGAGGCGCAAGAGCTTGTACTGAAGGCCAGGGATGAAGCGTTACAAATACGCGACCGGGCGGAGGCCGAAGCCGCACGCCGGCGAGCGGAGTTGACCCGCGAGGAGGAGCGCCTGCAAAAACGGCGCAACGACGTGGACGCTCGCATGGAGCGGCTGGAGCAGCGCGACCAATTGCTGAACAAACGGCAGGGCACGCTCGACCGCCGGGTCAACGATGTAGAGAAGCTGTACGCCGAGCAGGCGGCCGAGTTACAGCGTGTCGCTGAACTCAGCCGTGAGCAGGCGCGGGCGCAGTTGCTGGCCGAAGTGGAGCAGGAGGCGCGAGGCGACATGGCCCGCCGCATTCGCCAGCTTGAGGATGAGGCCCGCGCCGAAGGGGAGCGCCGCGCGCGGGAGTTGATCGCCGACGCCATCCAGCGCGTGGCCTCCGAGCACGTGGCCGAGATTTCGACTTCGCGGGTGCCGATCCCCTCCGACGACATCAAGGGCCGCATTATCGGACGCAATGGGCGCAACATCCGCGCCTTTGAGCAGACAGCCGGGGTGGACGTGGTGGTGGATGACTCGCCCGAGTCGGTCACCATTTCCTGCTTTGATCCGGTGCGGCGCGAGGTGGCCCGCCGTTCGCTCACCCGGCTGGTGGCGGACGGGCGCATCCACCCAGCCTACATAGAGAAAGTGGTGGCCGATACGCGCAAGGAAGTGGACCGGGCCATCGTCGAAGAGGGCGAGGCCGCCAGCCTGGAGGCCAACGTCCCCGGGCTGAATCCCGAGATTCTCAGGATGCTGGGCCGGCTGAAGTTCCGCACCTCCTATGGGCAGGAGCAACTGGCCCACGCAGTAGAGACCTCCAAAATCGCGGCGGTGATCGCTGCTGAACTGGGCGCCAATATCGAAGTGTGTAAAGCCGGCGGCCTGCTGCACGACCTGGGCAAGGCCATGGACCACGAGATGGAAGGCACCCACGCGGCGCTGGGCGCGGAGTTTTGCCGGCGGCGTGGGGTGGGGCCGGTGGTGGTGAACTGCATTGCCTCCCACCACCACGAGGCATCCCAGGAGTCGGTGGAGGCGGTGATCGTGGAGGCCGCCGACGCCATCTCCGGCGCCCGGCCGGGCGCCCGCCGGGAGAGCGTGGAGGATTACGTGAAGCGGGTGCGCATGTTGGAGGAGATCGCCAACTCTTTCGAGGGCGTGAGCGAGAGCTACGCCCTGCAGGCCGGGCGCGAGATCCGCGTGATCATTCAGCCGGAGAAGATTGACGATCTGACCGCAGTGCGGCTCTCGCGCGACGTGGCCAAAAAGATCGAGGAGAACATGCAGTACCCCGGCCAGATCAAGGTGACCGTCATTCGCGAGACGAGGGCGGTGGAGTACGCCAAATAGGCCTCCCTGCCGCTGCCCG
>CAYZNA010000029.1:0-6708 GCA_964478665.1 uncultured Anaerolineales bacterium | reverse complement strand
CCTGAACAAGGCGAAGCCGGGGCGGCGGCTGCGGCTGCCGGCGACGACGTACACGCCGCCGGCGTACCGGCCGGTGTACGGGTTCATCAGCTACGACCCGCAGACGGGGGCGGGGGAGTACACCAAATAGGCCTCCCTGCCGCTGCCGGGAAAAACGGCGGGCGCCTCGATTCGTCGAGGCGCCCGCCGTTGTGTTTCTGGGTGTGGCCCAACGGGTGGATGCTCAGACATCGTATTTCTCCACCAGATGCTTGTGATAGGCGTCGGTGGACACATCGGTGGGCAGAATGCCGGTCAGGCGATGCAGGACCGGCGTTTCCTGCGTCGAGAGTTTGGGCGTGCTCAGCAGCCGCAGGTATTCAGAGATCAATCTGGAGAGAGTAGTGCCATGGCTCTCGGCGTAGCGCTTCGCCGGCTCGATCCAGAGCCTGTCCACGCGCACGGTGAGTCTGGTTTGCATGGGGTCGCGACCTCCTTTCCGACTGGCTGCCGCACAGCTTAGGGCCTGAAAAAGTATAACTTCCCGGTTTCAGACCCTAAGGGTCTCGAAGACCCTTAGGGTCTTGACGGAACTTATTCTTTTACGGACCCTTACCACAGGTGCAGCAAGGGAACAAGCCAACGGCCAGATGGAGACGCAGTGTCCCCGGCGGGCATCTTCAGGCCACGCTTCCGTACAGATACCAGAACTCGGTGCGCGGGAAGCCGGGCTGGAGCGCCGCTTCCCAGACAAAGCCGCCGGGGCGGAAGAAGGCGCGGAAGCGGCGGTCGGCCCCGGCCAGGCGGGCCGGGTGCGGGGAATCCGGCGGCAGGGTCTCGATCTCGGCCAGCAGCAGGGTGAGCATGGCGCGGTAGGCCACTTGCTGCGGGAAGCTGTCGGCGGCACGGGCGCGGCTCTCGGCGCAGTCCCCCAGATAGGCGCTCCACAGGTCCAGCCGCGACTTGATCTCCTGCTCAACCTTCCGGTCCAGAGTCGCCCGCCAGCGGTTGCGGACGGCCTGCAGCGCCAGGCGGTTGCGCGCCAGCGCGGCGGCCTGCGCGGCAGAAAGTTCCCGCTCCACGGCGGAGAGCCGGGCAAGGGCCAGCAGCAATCCGCCCGCGGTCAGGCGCGGGTAGCCCTGCCCGCCGGGCAGCGGCGGCCCACTCAACGGCCAGTACAGCTCCGGCGAGAGCAGATACGATTCCAGTTCAGCGACCATGCGGTCCACCACCGCCAGATCGCGGGCAGGGGAGTACACCGGCAGCGCCTCCCGGCTCCGGACAGAGGGGGTGCTAACGGGTCAGTCGCACCGGGGCGTGGTAGCCGGGCTTACCCTGAATCTCCTGCCAGCGCTTCTCGCCGCCGCCGGTGTGCCACTCCCACACCATGGCCCCCTCTGTGTCGCGATAACGGAAGGCCGGTTTGAGCTTGAGCACGCGCGTGACGGTCTCGGCCACCGGCTGATCGGTGGGGGTGGTGCGCAGAACGAAGGAATGGCCGGGGATCCATTCCATTTGCACGCGGGATTCGCCGTGGTGACCGCGCAGGTGGTAGGGCGAGTCGGCGCTCACGCAGTCCAGCCACAGAGCGGTCAGGCGCGCCTCCCAGAAGGTGGTGCGCACGCGCTCGGCCACCTCGTAGCAGGTGGTTTCGGGTTTGCAGTAAAACCAGCTCAGAGCAGTGGTAGTCATGACGGGTGTTGGCCTCCAGAGGGCAATCGCCGGCGCGGCGGATGCTAGCGAGATTTCCGGCTTTCCAGCGCGGCTTTGATGGTTTCCAGTAGTTTCTCGCGCGAGATCGGCTTGACCAGATAGCGGAAGGCGCCCAGTTCCATGCCCTCCACCATATCCTCAATTTGACCTTTGGCGCTGAGAAAGATCACCGGCGGCAGGGGCCGGCGCGATTGCTTGAGCCGGCGTAACACATCGTAGCCCGACAGTTCCGGCATCATCACGTCCAGCACAATCGCATCCAGATCAATATGGGCGGCCAGGTCCAGGGCCTGATGGCCGTCTCTGGCTTTCACCACGTGATAGCCGGCCGTCTGCAGGGTGAGCGCCAGCAGGTCCAGATTCAGGTATTCGTCGTCAACGATCAGAATTTTCTCAGGCAACTGGTCAGCCTCCGCAACGGGTAGGGCCGGAGCAAGCCCCGGCCGCTCTCTGGCCAATTGTACCGCAGTTGAGCGCACGGGCAAAGGCGCGAAGCTCTGCCCTCAATAATGGATGTTGACCAGCGCGCCCACGGAGGCGAAGTCAACAGCCAGGCCGCGTCGGTGGTGCGCAGGTTCACGCAGCCGTGACTCATCGGGGTGCCAAAGTTGTTGTGACAGTACGTGCCGTGCAACCCGTAACCCCGGTAGAAGTACATCACATAGGGCACTGCCGGCAGATAGTAGCCCGGCCCGGCCATGTCGGCGGCGGTGTATTTCACGTAAATGCGGTATTGGCCGGTTACGGTGGGGTGCTGCCACGTGCCGGTGGAGACGATAAAAGTCGCCATCGGGACATCGCCCGCGTAGGCGGTCACGCTCTGGCTGGAGAGGTTGATGTCTATCCAGTGCGCGCCGCCGGCCGCGGCCGGGGCTGCCGTCGGGGGGAGGGGGGTAGGAGTTAGAGTTAGAGTTAGAGTTGGAGTTAGAGTTGGAGTTAGAGTTAGAGTGGGGGTCGGGGTGGCGGTATCAGTCGGGGTGGGGGTGCCGGTGGGGGTGGGCGTAAAGGTGTTGGTAGGGGTGAAGGTGGCTTTGTCGAAACCGGCCGCGGCCGCGCGGGCCGCCATCCGCCGCACAGGAAGCGGGTTGGTGCCCATCAGCAGGACTGACCCGGTGGCGACCGCCACCGCGGCGGCCATCAGCCACAGCCCGACCGGCCTGCCGGCCGGGGAGCGGGAAACCGGCGGGGGGACCGGCCGCAGGGGCCGGGGCGGCGCGGAGGTCTGTGGGGAACGCTTGCGCGCCCACGCGATGCCCTTGCGAGCGGCCTGGCTGGCAGGGTTGATTTCCAGCACGCGCGCCAGATAGGCCAGGCTGGCACGCGGGGAGGCCAGCGCGGCCAGGTGCAGCCAGGCCTGCTCGCGCTCCGGGGCCAGGGCTGCGGCCCGGGCAAACAGGCGCCTCGCCAGGGTGCGCTGCCCCTGCGCGGCGGCCTGCCGCCCCTGTCGTAAAAGCTCCTCGTAGCTGCTCATGGCCCGGGGATTGGCTCCTTGCGCACGTAGCACACAATGCCGTCAATGATGCCCTGCGCGGCCTGTTCCGGGTGTTGGGTGAGGAACTCCCGGTCCAGGTTCAGAAAGCCGGTCTCGATGATGGCCGCCGGGGTATTGGGGCCGAGTTCGTCGAAGCCGTGATAAAAGGTCATGTCCGGGGTGATGCTGCCGGCGTGGAAGCCCAGCGGGGTCTCCCTGCCATAGCGGTCAATCAGACAGGCTGCCAGCCGGTCCGATTCTTGCGGGACCGAGCTGTTCCTGGCGCCGACCACCTTGAAGCCCGTTGCTTCGTCGTTGATGTAGGCGCAGGAATCGGCGTGGATGGAGACCAGCGCCAGGGCGGTGAAGCGCGTCAGGCGCACGTCGAACTCGTTCAGCAGGTCCACTGCAAAACCGCGCGCCTCCAGCCCTACTTTCACCCGGCTGGCGATGTCGAAGTTGACCTCGGCCTCGGTCTGGCCGTCCGGGCAAACCGCGCCGGAATCGTTGCCCCGGTGGCCGGAGACGATGCCGATGAGCGGCAGCACCGGGGTGGGGGTGGGTGGGGTGGGCGCCGGGGCGGGCGGGTTCTGGGCCGCGGCCTGGGTGGCGGCCGCCTCTGAGATCAGGCTGGCGCTGCGCGCCGGCAGCAGCCGGGTGGGGATGGAGGCGAACACGGTGGCGGCAATCACACCGACTAGCACAGTTACTCCCACAAAGCGCAGCGCTTCGCGGGCCGGGTCAACCGCCGGGCGGAGGGGGCGGGGAGAGGGCGTTCGGTTCATAGCGCAGAATGGTACCCGCTCGCGCCGGAGTGTGCAAGTGGCCCGCGCCAGTGGGTACGTATCGCGCTGGCGGTCTCACGGGCTGCGGGGTACAAGGAGGCCCCGCCCCGGCAGGGTAGCGCATATCGCTGCAAGACCTATGCCATGGGAAGGGCCGTCTCCTTGCCGGCAACTTTTCGGCCGGCCGGCAGGCAGGCCACTACACAGTCCGAGGGCCGGGTTTGCGGTAGAATACCAGGCCATGAGCAAAATACTGATTGTGGAAGACGAAACCATCGTGCAGGAAACCCTGGCCCTGCACCTGCGTGCGGAGGGCTTCGATGTGCTTACTGCCGGAGACGGCATGACCGGGCTGGAACTGGCCCGAGAAGCCGCACCGGACCTCGTGATTCTGGATCTGATGCTGCCGGAAATGGACGGCCTCTCGCTGTGCCGCATCCTGCGCCGGGAAAGCAGCGTGCCGGTCATCATGCTGACTGCGCGCGGGATGGAGATGGACAAGATCATCGGGCTGGAGACCGGGGCCGATGACTACGTGGTCAAACCCTTCGGCCTGGGGGAGCTGCTGGCGCGCGTGCGAGCCAACCTGCGGCGGGCTGGCGCCGAGGATCGTACCGCGCGCACGCGCCTGCAGAGCGACGATCTGACCCTCGATCTCATCAGCCGGCGCGCCACGCGCGGCGAGACCGAGCTGCGCCTCACCCACAAAGAGTTCGACCTGCTGGCCGAGCTGATGCGCAACACCGGCGCGGTGCTCTCCCGCGACCTGCTGCTCAGCCGCGTGTGGGGTTACGACTACGTGGGGGGCAGCCACACCGTGGATGTGCACATTCGCTGGCTGCGGGAGAAGATCGAAGACGATCCCTCCGCTCCGCAGCGCGTCGTCACCGTGCGCGGCATTGGCTATCGTTTCGAGGGATGATCCGCAGGCTGCTGGACCGACTGCTGCGCCGCACCGACGCCTACGAAACCCTGCGCCGGGAGCGCGCCCGTCTGGCGCGCGAGCTGGCCGCGGCCGGGCAGGAGGGGGCGCGCCTGAAAGAAGAGCAGGAGGCGCTGGCTGCCGCTGCACTGGAGGCCCTGATTCTGGTGGATGACGAGCGCCGCGTCCGCTACGCCGGCCCGGCCGCCCGCGAGCTGTTCGGCGATACCCCCGACCCGGCCGGGCGCAGCCTGATCGAATTCACCCGCTCGGTCGAGCTGGACCGGCTGGCAACCGAGGCGATGGCTGGATATGGCGCTTCCGCCTCCCCCGCCGGCGCCCCTGACGGCGCCTCCCCGGGCCTCGACCGGCAGATTCTGCTGCGGGACCGGCCTTTCCGCGCCCGGGCAGCGGCCTTTGCCGGGGGCGCGGCCCTGGCCCTGAGCGACGTTTCCGAACTGCAACGGCTGGGCCGCGCCCGGCGCGACTTTGTAGCCAACATTTCCCACGAGCTGCGCACCCCGCTCACCTCCATCTGCCTGCTGCTGGAGAGCCTGCCGGGCGATTCGGGGCAGGCGTCCGGCGCGCTGGAGAAGATTGCCGTGGAAGTGGAGGCTTTGCAGCAACTGGCGCAGGAACTGCTGGACCTGGCCCAGATCGAATCCGGGCGGGCGCTGGTGCGGTTGGTTCCTGTCCCGGTGAGCGAACTGGTGAGCGCGCCGGTGGAGCGGCTGCGCCCCCAGGCCGAGCGCAAAGGCCAGCAGGTGGAGGTGGATGTTTCCGCGGAACTGGTGGCGCTGGCCGACGAAGAGCAGGTGAGGCGGGCCATCGGCAACCTGCTGCACAACGCCATCAAGTTCACCCCGCAGGGCGGACGGGTGCGTTTGCGGGCGCAGGCCGCCGGCGATGACGTGCTGGTCGAGGTCTCCGACAGCGGGCCGGGCATTCCGCCGGAGGACCTGCCGCGGGTGTTTGAGCGCTTTTTCCGGGGCGACCGGGCGCGGGCGGGCGGCGGGACGGGCCTCGGGCTGGCAATCGCCCGGCACGTGGTGGAAGCCCATGGGGGCCGCATCTGGGCCGAGAGCGAGGGGAGGCCGGGCAAAGGCGCGGTCTTCCGCTTCACCCTTCCGGGCGGATAGTTTTTTTCGCAACTGCTCACGCGGGGGCGTTTCTCGACGCCCCCGCGCCAGCGTTCTTTCAAAGAAGTCTGTTGAACGCTTGAACTGGATTTGAGCAAGCCGGGGTATTCTGGACGCAATGAAGCGAACCAGCAATTCCCCGACCGCCTCGCGCAGGCCGAACCGGCCACTCCACCCGAACCGTCCGCGCCGGCGCGCGCCAGAAGCGCCAACGCATTTCGGCCCGCGCCGTTTTGAAGTGCAAGTTCCGGCCAACCTCTCGCTCGGCGACCAGCAGGCGCTGATGGGATTGGCCGCATTTGAGGCGACTTACTCTCAGAGATAACCTGCCGGTGGGACTGGCGGGCAATCTCCTCCTCCTTGCTCCGCGCCCGGCGTAATCCGGGCGCGGTCTGTTTCCTGCGAGGATTTCCTGACTTCAAAGAAACTTAATCCGCGCCTGACCGCCGCTTGATTTCGCGAAGGTAACATAGCCTCGCCGCGGCTGAGGGGCCGCGAGTCCAACCGAAAGATTCCCAAGGAGAAGAAATGTTTCGCATCAGATTGGTTTCCATCATTACAGCGTTGACCGGGCTGGCCGTGCTGGTGAGCGCCTGCGCCCCGGCGGCCACCCCGGCGGCCGCCCCGGCGACCTCCGAGCCGCAGGTGGTGGAGGTCACCCGGATCGTCGCGGGCACGCCAGTCAAGGAGATGGTCGTC
>CAYZNA010000028.1:0-18607 GCA_964478665.1 uncultured Anaerolineales bacterium | reverse complement strand
ATTATCGCAAAGAGTTGGCCTGTGGGCAATTTGTAACTCAAACTTGAACCATGCCGATATTTGGCTTCAAACTGGCGCACTTTCTGCTCCGCCAGCGCCAGTTGCCGTTCCAGGCTGGACAGTCGCAGCACGGCCCCGTAGCGGATAATGGCCTCTCGCTCTGTGCCGGGTAGCGTCAGGAACGCCTTTTCAAGAGTAATATCCATCAAGGTCAAGCACCCTCCTTCCTCAACTTCCTCCTTCCTCAACTTCCTCCTTCCCGTTCCTACCTCAACGCCCCCTCCACCCATCCGGCCACTTTCTGTAGCGCCTCGTTGAGCCGGGAGGCATCCTTGCCGCCGGCCTGGGCGAAAGTTGGCTTGCCGCCGCCGCCGCCGCCGACCACCTTTGCCATCTCGCGCACCAACTGAACGGCGTCCAGCCCGCGCGCTACCAGGTCTTCGCTGACGGAGGCGATCACGGTGGGGCGGTTGTTCAGGCTGGAGGCCAGCACGGCCACGCCTGACCCCACCCGATCGCGGAACCAATCAGTCATCTCGCGCAGGGCCTCGGCCTCAAAGTCCTTAACGGCCGCGGCCAGCACCGGCACGCCCTTGATTCTCACGATGCCGGGCAGCAACTGCTCAAAGGTCTGGCGCGCCTGCCCGCGCGTGAGGCGGGCAATCTCTTTCTGCGCCAATTGCAGTTCGTCCATCAGCGCCAGCACCTTGCGATCCACTTCGTCGGCGCCCACGCCCAGGTAGGCGGCAGCGGTCTCCAGCCTGGCCAGGCGCGCGCCGATCAGGTGCATGGCCGCGCGCCCGGTCACGGCCTCGATGCGGCGCACGTTGGCCGCCACGCCGCTCTCGCCGACCACCACAAATGGGCCGATGTCGGCGGTCTCGGGCACGTGGGTGCCGCCGCATAGCTCAAAGCTGAAAGCCTCCGGCTCGCCGATGCGCACGGCGCGCACCACCTCGCCGTATTTTTCCCCGAAAAGGGCCATGGCCCCGGCCTTGATCGCCTCTTCCCGATTCATGTGCTCCACGTCTACCGGGTAGTTGGCCAGAATGGCCTCGTTGACGGAGGTAGTCACGCGGTTCAGTTCATCTTGCGTGAGCATGCCGGTGTGGGCAAAGTCGAAACGCAGCCGGTCGGGGGCCACCAGCGAGCCGGCCTGGCGCACGTGTTCCCCCAGCACATAGCGCAGCTCGGAGTGGAGCAGGTGGGTGGCGGTATGGTTACGCATGATGTCCCAGCGGCGCTGGTCGTTCACCTGCGCCTGGGCTTCGTCGCCCTCCGCCGGGGAACCCATCACCGCCCGGCCGGCGTGTACCACCAGCCCCGGTACCGGGCGGCGGGTCTCGGTTACCTCCACCACCCAATCTGGCTGCCCCTGTTCGATGTTCCGGCGCCGGAAGCCTAGAATCTGGCCGCTGTCGCACACCTGGCCGCCGGACTCGACATAGAAGCAAGTATCCGGAAGCACGATTTCTACATTTTCCCCGTCGCGGGCGCGCCGCACGCGCTGGCCGTCCTTCAGCAGGGCGACCACCGGCTCGGTCACCTCCAGCCGGGAGTACGGGTCGTACTCCACGCCGGAGGGGCCAAGCTTGCCCTCGCGCCGGAGGTCTTCCAGCAGCTTCTGATAGGCCAGCGCGGCCTCGCCGCCGTTTTCGCCCATGGCCTGGCCGGCGCCGGAGGCAATGCGGTGGGCCTCCAGGGCGCGACGGAAGCCGGCCTCGTCCACCTCCAGCCCCTGCCCGCGGGCGATGTCGCGGGTGATCTCCAGCGGCAGGCCATCGCGGCTGTACAGCTCGAAGGCAATCTCGCCGGGGACGACCCGCTCTTGCGCGGCCCTTAGCTCTGCCAGCAGGTCGGCCAGGGTAGCCTCCCCTGCCTCGACGGTGCGGCGGAAGCGCTTCTCCTCCTGAGTGACGGCGGTGAGCACGGCCTCCCGGTTGTGGACCAGTTCGGGATACGCCTCGCCGTAGTTGTCTACCACGGCCCCGCACACCCTGGCCAGAAACGGCTCGTACAGGCCCAGGTCGCGCCCAAAGCGGGCAGCGCGCCGCACGATCATGCGGGTGACGTAGTTGCGGCTTTCGTTGCCGGGCATCACACCCTCGGCGATGAGGAAGGTGGCAGCGCGCGCGTGATCGGCGATCACCTGGTAGGGTGTGAGGTTGGCGGCGCGTTCGGCCTCGCTGTGGCCGGTCAGCCGGCGGATGGCCTCCATCAACGGGGCGAACAGGTCGGTCTTGTAGTTGGAGTCCACGCCCTGCAACACCGAGACCAGGCGGTCCAGGCCCATGCCGGTATCCACGTGCTTTTTGGGGAGGGGGTGGAGTTCGGTTGGCCCGGTGCGGGTGTACTGGATGCAGACCAGGTGCCACAGTTCAAGGAAGCGCGGACAGTCGCCGTTCACCCGGCAGACGTGACCGGGCGCACCCTGTTTGTCGCAGTATTCCGCGCCCCGATCATAATGGATTTCGCTGTCCGGGCCGCAGGGGCCGGTGTCGGCCATTTCCCAGAAGTTCTCTTTCCGGCCAAAGAACAACAAATGGGCGGGTTCAAAGCCCGGTTGGCGGCGCCAGACCTCGGCGGCCTCGTCGTCGCGCGGGATCACGCCCAGTTCGTCCTCGAAGCAGGTTACCCACAGGCGATCTTTGGGCAGCTTCCATTCATCCGTGAGCAGTTGCCAGGCCCAGGTGATGGCCTCCTGCTTGTAGTAGTCGCCAAAGGACCAGTTGCCCAACATTTCAAAGAAGGTGTGATGGCTGTCGTCCCGGCCCACATCGTCCAGGTCGTTGTGTTTGCCAGCCACGCGCAGGCACTTCTGCGAGTCGGCCGCGCGGGCATAGGGTCGGTCCCCGGTATTGAGGAACACGTCCTTGAATTGCACCATGCCAGAATTGGTGAACAGCAGCGTTTGATCGTCGCCGGGAACCAGCGGGGCGGCGGGCACAACTGTGTGACCGTGCTCGGCAAAGAAGTCGAGGAAGGTCTGGCGAATCTGGGCGCCGGTGCGGACGGGGCTGTGGCCGGCCGGCGTGCCGGGAGCGGCCACTGTGATGGATTTTTTGGGCATGAATACCTCCGGATTGTGAGGGGCGATTATAACTGAAAAGGGGGCGGAATTGTGTTTGGAGAGTAACCGGTGTATGCTTGGGGGAGAAAACGCGGAGGGCTCTATGAACACAGCAGCCAGCACAGCAGAGTTTTGGACGCAGGCGTACAACGCTTTCGACCCGTTCCGGCCCATCTCGCCGGAACGGATCAAGGATTGGTTTGTGGAACGGCCCGATACCCCATTGAGCGTAATTCTGACTCACTTTCAGCCAATGTACTTACCCAACCGCTTGATTTTGGTCGGACACGCCAGCAGCGGGAAGAGCAGTGAACTGGCGCGGCTCGGTTTCGATCTGGCGCAGCCCGAATACGGTTATTTTGCGATCAACGTTGATCTTTCGCGCAACCTGAACGTCGATCGCGTGAATCAGGTGGAAGTGCTGTTTCTGCTGGGCGCGGCGGTTTTCAAACTGGCTGAAGAAGCAAAACTGAAACCGGATCGCCAGCGGTTTGATGTGCTGGTAGAGTCGCTGCACACGCTGGTGCGCACGCATACCAACAACAAGACGTTCGAGATCAACGTGGCCGGCTTGCTGCGCGGGCTGGTATGCTTTGGCGCGGGCATGTTGGGCGGAGCGGCGGGTGCGCCGGTGGCGGTCGGACTGACGGAAGCCATGCGTGATTTCAACTTCATCTCCGGCACGGATACGGAAGTAGTGCGGAAACTGGAAGTCGAGCCGAAGATCAGCGAGATTTTGGTCCACCTCAACGCACTACTGGACGACGTGAAGATGAAGGCCGGTCGCTCGCTGGTGTTGCTGGTAGACGGGCTGGACCGGGTGCGCAGCGCTGAACTGGCCGAGATGTTGTTCGTGCGTAATCCATTTCTAGCCGAGGTGAACTGCCGGGTGCTGTATGCGGTTCCGACGTACATGTACTATCAGCCGCAGTTTGCTCCGGTTCGGCAGGCGTTTCAGCCGATTCCTTTTCCTAACGTGCGCTTGCGCCACCGTGAACACGCGGAAGAACGAGACGAAGCGGGGTACGCCGCCATGCGCGAGGTGGTTCACGCCCGGCTGCGCTACCTGAACTACACCCCCGAACAGATCATCGCCCCCGATGCGCTGGATGAACTGGTTTCTGCCAGCGGCGGATTGATGCGCGATCTGATCCGGCTGATGCGCGACGCCTGTGTCGAGGCGGTCATTGCCGGGGTGCGGCGGATCGAACACGAGGCCGCACAAAAAGTGGTCGCCGCGCTGCGCCGCCAGTACGAAGCCCAATTGACGCCCAAATATCAGGCCGTGCTGGACGAAGTGCGCCAGACACAGAGGCGCACTGAGTCGCCTGAGTGCGACCTGCTGCTGCTCGGCAACTTTATCCTCAGTTACAGCAACCGCCAGATCTGGTACGACGTTCACTCGATTCTCTGGTAATGTCCTTCTTCGCTCAATCGCAAGAACTCACCCATCAGATGGAGCGAATGTTCCGTCATCTGCAGCTGGATCGGCGCAACGTGCTGCTGATTGCTTCCGTGCCGGACGCCGATCTGGAGCGCGCACTGGCGGAGGAACTGGCCCGCCGCCTGCGCGGCCCGGTGCGCGAGTTCCGCTTTGCCCCCGACCAGCTCGATCTCGCCGCCTTCTTCGGCGCGCTGCCGCTGCCGGAGGGCGGAAACGTGGTGTTTGCCTTCGGGCTGGACGACCTGCCGTCTGCCGACCGCCAGCGAGCTATCGAGATGCTGAATCTCGGCCGGGAGACGCTGCGCTGGTCCGGGCACTCGCTGGTGCTCTGGCTGCGGCTCTCTGGTGTGCGCGAACTGGCTCTGCAGGCCCCGGACACCTACGCCGTGCGCTCCGGCCAGTTCGACTTTGACCTGCCGCCCGACCCCGCGCTACGCAAACAGGCCTTTGCTGCTCTGCAACTGCGCGGCCCGGCCACGCCGGAAGAACTGCGCCAGCGCTACCTGGACTACGTGCTGACAACCTACCGCTTGCTGGATTTTCGTGGCCTGCTGCAGGTGCGCAACCTGGTGCGGCTTCGGCTGGAAGACGTGTTCGTGCCGCTGGCGGTGGAGGAAGAAGGAAGAAGGCGGGAGGAAGAAGCCCGCTGGCTGCGCGAGATGGGGGCGCGGGAAGAAGGCCGCGCCGATATTCCGCCCGACTTTCTGCTGCGCGAAAGCCAGAAGCGCCGGGTGACGATGGGTGAGGCCCTGCGTGAATACGCCCGGCTGGTGATTCTGGGCGACCCCGGCTCCGGCAAAAGCACCCTGCTGCGCTATCTGGCCCTGACCTTTGCCGAAGGCGCGGAGGCCGCGCGCGAACGGCTCGGCCTGCCCGAAATCCGCCTGCCCATCCTGCTCCCCATCGCCGCCTACGCCCTCGCCCTCCGTTCCGCCCCCGCCACCCTGCTCGATTTCCTCCCGCGCCACTTTGCCGCCCTCGGCCTGCCAGACCTCGATCCACTGTTCGAGGCCGAAATGCAGACAGGGCGGGCGCTCTTGTTGCTCGATGGGCTGGACGAGGTGCTGGATGCCGAAGCGCGCGCGGCAATTGCGCGCCAGGTGGAGGCGTTAGCGGCTGCCTACCCCGGCAACCGCATCGTGGTCACCTCGCGTATCGCCGGGTACAGCGGCGGCGCCCTCGGCATGACCTTCGCCACACTGACCGTCTGCCCCTTCGAGCGCCCGGAAATCGAGCGCTTTGCGCAACAGTGGAGCCGGGCGTATGAGGCGTTGAGCGTGGAAGGTGGAGCGGGGAGCGGGGAGCGTGGAGGGTGGGGCGTGGAGGATGGAGGGGAGTTGCCGCCCGAAGCCGAAGTGCGCGCCGAGACGCGGGCGAAGAACCTGACCGGGGCCATTTTCGCCAACCCGGCCATCGAGCGGCTGGCGACCACGCCGCTATTGCTGACTTTGTTGGCGCTGATCCATCATCTGGGTACGCGCCTGCCCGCCCGCCGTGTGGATCTTTATCGCCTGTGCGTGGAGGCCCTGGCGGAGACGTGGAACCTGGCGCGTTCGCTCTCCGGCAAGCCGATTGAACTGTGGCCGGGTGAGCGGAGGCTCGACGAACGTGCGGTGGTGGAGATTCTGGCGCCGCTGGCCTCTGCCATGCACGAATGCCAGCCGGGCGGGCTGATCGGGCGCGCGGCGCTGGAAGCCGAAGTGGCCCGCGGGCTGGAGGGCCAGCGCGGCGAGCCGCCGGAACATGCCCGCCAATTGGCCCACGAGTTCGTGGAGTTGATCCGAGAACAGGTGGGCTTGCTCGTTGAGCGCGGCCCGGACCAGTTCGGCTTCATGCACTTGACCTTTGAGGAATATCTGGCGGCCCGCTTCCTGGCCGAGCGGCGCCACGAAGACCGCATGGCCTTGCTGCGCCCGCACCTGCACGACCCGCGCTGGCGGGAGGTGATCTTGCTGACCGCGGCCTCGCTTTTTGGCGACCACGCCGGCGACTTTGTGTGCGCCATCCGGGACGCGAACAGTCCGCTGAACGATGTGCTGCATCTCGATCTGTTTCTAGCGGCACGCTGCCTGGCGGACGATGTCCCTGTCGAACCCCAGTTGCAGCAAGAGTTGGTGAATGATGTGGCGACATTGGCGCTTCGGGGTGATTTCAAGAAGCTTCGGGATGAAGCAATGATGCTTATTGAAACCCTTCGCGGGACCGGTGCTATGCACCAGGCTGAACGCGTTCTGGTGGCTGCTCTGCGAGATGAGGATTGGCGGGTACGTGAGAGTGCTGCTGAGGCACTTGGGCGCATGAGGGCCGCTTCAGATGCGGCCTCGAGTGCGCTGCTGGAACTGCTGGGAGACGAGAATGCGCGGCTGCGTTGGCGTGCAGCGTCAGCCCTGGGACGGTTAGGCCAGGATTCTCAGGCAGCTACTGATGCGCTGCTGGCTCTGGCCCATAGCAATGACTGGAAAGTACGTGAGAGCGTAATGATAGGGCTGGGACAAACTGGTGTGACGACAGGCGAAGTGGTGGGTGCGGTACGAACTGCAGTGTCTGATCAGGATCAGTGGGTGCGCGCAAGTGCCAATTGGGCATTGGAACAGCTGAGGTCGTCAGCAGAAACGGAGGCTATTGCGACAGGACAGATCGCCCGCAAGCATGTTGGTGAGATAGCTGAATTGGTGACTGATTTACAGGACAGCGATTGGCGAGTCCGAGAGAGGGCCATTATGTTGCTGGGAGAAGTAGGCGCGGGGTCGGGGCTGGTGGCGAGTGGCCTGGTAGCTGTGGCACTACAAGAAGATGAAGATCCGCGCGTACGTGAGAGTGCGGCGCGTGCATTGGCGCTGATCGGTGTGACCTCAGACGAGGTGATTGGGGGACTGCTCACCACGCTCTGGAAAGCAGATGGTGAAGTGCGCAGAGCAGCAGCGACGGCCCTGGGTCGGCTTGGGCATTCGTCTGATTTGGTCGCAAGTGCACTGATCGCCGCATTGCGGGACCGGGATGCCGACTTGCGCACAGGTGCAGCTCTGGCGATAGGGAGACTGGACTTCCCCACAATGAAAGCCCTGTCTGCCCTTCGTCGCCGATTGCGTGATCCTGAGGCGAAGGTGGCCGACGCCGCCTTTGTCGCCCTCTGGCAACTGGTTCCGAAGCTTTTCGAGAGCAAGAAAGGATCCCGATCGACCGCGAGTGACGGAGACTACCCAACCCGCTAGCCTCTCGTGCTGTAATCAAGGCCATCCATGTTTGCTGCCTTCTTCTAAGGCTGCATTTCGCAGGGAGAGACTGAAGCAGAAGCGCTGGCGAACATCAGGGATGCTATTGAAGGCTGGCTTTTTGTGGCCCGCAAACGTGGGCTGTTTATCCCAAATTGTGGAACTTCTTAGATGACGACCCTTGACGAACAAGTAGCGTTGCTAATGCAGGGAACCGAGTACGGCGACGAAGGCCTGAAGCAGGCCATGACCGCTGAATTGCGCGAGCGGCTGAGGGAGGCCGGGCGAGAGGGCCGCCCGCTGCGGGGGTATTGCGGCTACGATCCCACCTCCACCGACCTGCACCTGGGCCACACCATCACCATGCGCAAGCTGCGCCAGTTTCAGGACCTGGGGCACGAGGTCACGTTCCTGATCGGCAGCTACACCGCGCTGGTAGGTGACCCGTCCGACAAGAACAAGGCCCGGCCCATCCTGACTCAGGAGCAGGTGGCGGAGTATTCAAAGACGTATGCCGACCAGGCCTTTCGCATTCTGGACCGGGCAAAGACGCGGGTTCGCTACAACGGCGAGTGGCTGTCTGAACTGTCGCTGCTGGATTTGATCCGGCTGGGGCAGAACTTCACCGTACAGCAGTTTCTGGCGCGGGAGAACTTCGCGAAGCGGCTGGATGCGGGCGAGCCGATCTTCCTGCACGAAACCTTCTACGCTCTGATGCAGGGCTACGACGCGGTGGCGATGCAGACCGATGTGCAGGTAGGCGGCACCGACCAGTTATTCAACATTGTGGTGGCCGGGCGCAAGCTGCAGGAGGCGCTGGGGCAGCGGCCGCTGGTGGGGGTGATCACCGGGATTTTGCCAGGCACGGATGGCGTGCTGCGCATGTCCAAATCCACCGGCAACGTCATTCCCATCCTCACCACCCCGGAGGATATGTATGGCAAGGTGATGAGCCTGCCGGACAGCGCCATGCCAATCTATTTTCGGCTGGTCACGCGCTACTCTCCGGCTCAGATTGCGGCGATCGAGCGCGGGCTGGCCCCTTCGGGCGGGACGCGCCACCCGCGCGATACCAAGATGGAACTGGCGCGCGAGATCGTGAGCATTTTCTACGGCCAGGCCGCGGTGGCCGAGGCGGAGGCGCACTTCCGCACGGTGTTCCAGCGGGGCGCGCTGCCGGACGAGATGCCCGAGTACGCGCTGGACGGCCCCACCGGCGTGGTCGAGTTGATGGTAGCAGCCGGGCTGACCGGCAGCAAGAGCGAGGCCCGGCGGCTGATTCAGCAGTCCGGGGTGCGCTTTGAGGGGACTGCAATTCGCGACATCAACGCCGTAATCGAACGAGGCGGCGTGTTGCAGGTAGGAAAGCGGAAGTTCCTCAGAGTGCGCTAACTCACCTCAGTCGAGAGGGCCGCCGCTCGAGCGAGTCCGCAATCTGCCCCGGACCGTCGAGCAGCAGGATGAGCTTGTTGAGACAGTTGCGTCCCAGAATGACTTCCTCGCCCATCTCATTGGCAACCACATCCACCGAAGGAAAATTCAGGCCTTCAATACCGATGTCCAGCGCGTAGATCGGAATCTCTCGACGCTCGCCCCGCAGACTCCGCATCGGCAACGACTCGATGGATTGTGCGGCCAGCGCGTTCAAAAAGCGCGAGGCGACGAAACTCATGTCGGCGCCAGTATCTATCAGCGCCGGGACGTTTCGGATCTTCTTCGCAGACTCAGGCAAGGCAAGCTCGACCAGCAGGATTGGAGCGGGGGGAACATACCCGCGATCGTAAGGCGTGCTCACGGCTTTTCCGCGTCCAGACGCGGTGATGGCAAGCGGATTTCAGGCCGATCGACATCACCTCCGCAGACAATCGCCACTGGCAGCGAGCCGTATTTCCCTCGAACCCGCATATAGAGCGCCAGACGGTCGGGGTCTGCGTCCACCACCTGCCCCTGATGCCACGCCACGTACAGGCCCGCAAATTGCAGGCGCATTGCTGGCGTTTGATCATACCAGTCCCGCGTCCGGGCAATTATCGAGCGGTCGCGGGCCTGCCGAAGGGCCGTCTGAATGGCATTTTCAACGAACGCGTTTACCTCCAGCCCCTGCTCTTCCGCGATCTGGTACACTTGACTGGCAAGCTCCGCTGATATGACAAGGTCAGCCATCGTTGTCTCCCTTGCTCAATTCTACTCTACTTTGCCCAGCAGCGCCTCCAGCCGGGAAATCACCATCTCCACCGCTACTTCGTTTTGCCCGCCCTCGGGAATGATCACGTCGGCGTAGCGTTTGGAGGGTTCGACGAACTCCAGATGCATCGGCCGCACGGTGGTCAGGTATTGCCGGATGACGGACTCGGTGGTGCGGCCGCGCTCGGCGATGTCGCGTTGCAGGCGCCGGATGAAGCGCACGTCGGCGTCGGTGTCCACGAACAGCTTCACATCAAACAGGGCACGCAACTCAGGCAGGGCGAAGATCAGAATGCCTTCCACCAGCACAATCGGCTGAGGGTCCACCCGCGCCGTGCGCCCGGTGCGGCTGTGGGTGGTGAAGTCGTAGATTGGCAGGAGGGCGGGCTGGTGCGCCCTGAGCTGGTGGATGTGCTGGATCATCAACTCATTGTCGAGCGAGTCCGGATGATCGAAGTTGACCGCCACTCGCTGCTGGTTGGGAAGCGCGCTCAGGTCCTTGTAGTAGGCGTCGTGGGGCAGGTAAGCAATGCGGTGAGCGCCGAGGCGACTCAGGATGGCGTTGGCAACGGTGGTCTTGCCGGAGCCGGTGCCGCCGGCCACGCCGATGACCAGCGGGAGAGGGGGAGCGGGGGAGAGCACGGAAAAGAAAAGAGCCACGGAAGGGAATTGAACCCTTAACCTACGCTTTACGAAAGCGTTGCTCTGCCGATTGAGCTACCGTGGCATCTCTGGGGTGTGATTTACGCTACGCTGCGGCGCTACGCCGGGGATTATACTCGGCGGATGAGTAGTTGGCAAGGGACCGCGATGGGGCGATAATCACCCCATGCGCATCGCGATGATTTCTTACCACACCTGCCCGCTGGCCACCCTGGGCGGCAAGGACACCGGCGGCATGAACGTATATGTCCGCGACCTGTCCCGCGAACTGGGCCGGCAGGGCATCGGGGTGGACGTGTTCACCCGCTCGCAGGACGAGCACCAGCCCCACGTCAAACACGATCTGGGCTGCGGCAACCGCGTGGTGCACGTGCCGGCCGGGCCGGAAGTGCCCCTGCCGCGCTCCGCCCTGTACGCCCACCTGCCGCAGTTTGTGCAGGGTATCCGGCGCTTTCAGGCCGAGACCGGCTCCCGCTACGACCTGATCCACAGCCATTACTGGCTATCCGGCTGCGCCTCCCGCGAGCTACAGCGCCACTGGCGCGCTCCGGGCGGGGATCGAGGCTTGCCGCTGATTCAGATGTTCCATACCCTGGGGCACATGAAAACCCGGGTGGCGCAACGTCCGGCAGACGCCGAAGACATGCTGCGCATCCGCAGCGAGTCGCAGATTCTGGGCTTCGCTGACCGGATTATGGCTGCCACCCTGGCCGAGCGCGCGCAGCTCCAGTGGTTGTATCGGGCTGATGTGCGCAATGTTGTCATCCTGCCGCCGGGCGTGGACTTGAACCTGTTCAGCCACATCCCGCGCAAGCAGGCCCGCCAACTGATCGGCGTGTCGCCGGACGACCGCCTGCTGCTGTTCGCCGGGCGGATCGAGCCGCTCAAGGGCGTGGATACCCTGCTGGAGGCCATCGCCCTTATGAAGCGGCGCGGAAAGCCGGGGACCGAGCGGGTATGCGTGGCCATCATCGGCGGCGACCCCTCTGGCACCCAGGCCCAGGAGAACGCCGAGATGGCCCGCCTGCAACAGCTTTGCGAACAGTTGGGGTTGGGCGACGTGGTGGCCTTTCTGGGGAAGCGGGACCAGGACAGTCTGCGCAACTATTACGCCGCGGCCGAGGCGGTGGTGATGCCCTCGCACTACGAATCCTTTGGGATGGTGGCGCTGGAGGCCATGGCCAGCGGCACCCCGGTGGTGGCCTCGGAGGTGGGAGGGCTGGCCTTTCTGGTGCAGGACGCGGTGACCGGTTTCCACGTCCCGGACCACGACCCGGACGCGCTCTGCCACCGGCTGGAGCAGTTGCTCACCGACGACGCGTTGCGCAGACGGCTGGGGCAACAGGCTGCCCGTTACGCTGAGAACTACGGCTGGCCGATCATCGCCGGGCGAATTATCAAGCTGTATGCGGAAGTGATGCAGGAAGCGCAGCGCGTTGCGCGGGATGTGCCAGCTTAGCGGGAGGGCTTTCTGGCGAAGAACCTGCCTGTGTTGGCGAAGGTACAGCAGCGCATGGTCAAATACGCGGCCAACGAGAGCAGCGTCTGTTCCTGGCCCTCGGTGGGCACGCTGAGCTTGAGCGCCCGCGCGCGCAGGCTGCACTTCTCCAGCAGGTCGCGCACCACAATCTGCTCCACGCCGGACCATTGAGCCACCCGGCCGGCCAGTCGCTCGGTGTTCCGGGTCAGAAAGTCGGCGGCCGGCAGCAGCGAGGGCGCCTCCCGCCCGGCAGTGGTGAGGGCGGGGAAGAGCTTCTTCAGGTCCGGGTCTACGTAGCCGGTAGCTCGCTGGCGGTACTTGCCGGTGCGCGCCCGAAGGAACTGGGCCACCGTTTTGTCCAGTTGCTCTACCGGATCATCCAGCCAATCCGCCCGGTTGGCCAGCACCGGCGGCTGGTCCCCGAGTTGTTTAATCATCCAATCCACAAACTCAAGTTTGGCCAGCGCCCCGGGCCGGTCGCGATGTACTCGGCGCCAATCCGAATCGGGTGTGATGATCAGCATGAAGGTCTCGGCCCAGTCGTCGTCCGGGTGCTTCTGCGCATAGTGGTCACCGGAGGGGTTGACGAAGTCGCGGCTCCAGGGGTTGGCGCGTTCCACGTAGCGGTTGGTCACGGGGTAGGTGTTGAAATAGTTGCCACGCACGTTGAACGTCTTGCGGAACTCCTCGCGCCGGTAAAGTTTGTACGCGTAGCAGAAGGCATGGCCCACCTCATGCCGCACGGTCATCAGCACCTCCTGCGGGGTGTACATGCTGAGGAATTCCCCCTCCAGCTCGCGCAGCAGCTCGCCGGTGTCGAATAGTGACACAGCCACGTTGGTGGTCCCGGCCACCACGCCGTAGCCGGTGGACAGGTAATAGTTCGGCTTGAGGCGGCGGATTCCCATCCGCTCGAGGTCTTCGGCGGCGGCGGCAATGGACTCGCCCAGAATCCCATCATCGAGCGAGATGGGAAGATCCTTGATGGGCGTTTTGAGCAGTTCTAGCTTCTGTGTTTCGGGGCTGAACAGAAGCTCGCGAGAGAGGCGCATACGCATTCCGCGCTATGAGGCTGGCCGAAAGGGGTGAATTAGCGAAAGAGGCGCCCCCGGAGGGATTCGAACCCCCAACCTACTGATTCGAAGTCAGGCACTCTGTCCATTGAGCTACGGGGGCGCGATAACCACAAACTCCCAAATCCAAACTTCGAATCTCAACTTCCGCCGAGGTGCGTTTTGTGATTTGGAGTCGGGAGTTTGAAGTTTGAAGGGTGACTGACGGGGCTCGAACCCGCAACCGCTGCATCCACAGTGCAGCGCTCTGCCATTGAGCTACAGTCACCGTCTGGCCTCCGATTGTAGCCCTCGGGGGCTGGCCGGGATTCTATCACGAGTGCCCGGCGCTATCAAGCCACCTGCGCAGCAGCGCGGCAGCCTCGGCGCGCGGGACGCTCATCTGCTCCCGGCGGGGAAGGTTTTTCAACGTGACCTCGCCGCGCGCGACCTCGTCTGGCCCCTGGATTGCCGCCAGCGGGATGCCCAGCGCGTCGGCGTACTTTAGTTGCTTTTGCAGTTTCGCCGGCTCGGGGTACCATTCCACTTTGAATCCGGCCCGGCGCAGCTCCCCGGCCAGGCCGATGGCGGCCGCCATGCGCTCGGCGTCGAAGGCGGTTACCAGCACCTGCGCCGGGGCAGGGCGCAGGGCCGGCGTCCGGCCGTACTTCTCCAGCGCCAGCGCGATCACCATGTCCCCCATGGCGAAGCCGGTCGCCGCCAGCGGCTGCCCGCCCACGTCGCTCACCAGATTGTCGTAGCGGCCCCCGCCAAAGATGGCCCGGAACTCGCCGTCGCGGTCGCGGGCCTCGAACACCGTGCCGGTGTAGTAGTCCAGTCCGCGGATCACGGTCGGGTCGTATTCCACGTACTCGGCTGCGCCGAGAGTCTGTAGCGCCTCGAAGAAGGCCACCAGTTCGGGCGACTCGCGCCACAGTTCGCGGTCCGCCAGCATGGCCTCGATGCTGGTCAACTGCGCCGGGCTGACGCCCAATTCTCCGGCGTACTTCCGCCAGCTATCCACGCCGAGCTTGTCCCGCCGGTCAATCAAACGGAAAGCGCTGGCCCGATTCTCCGTCGAGAAGCCGAACTGCTGCAGCTTGCGGTCCACCAGCCGGCGGTTGTTCACCTGCACGCAAACCTGCTGCGGGGTCAGCCCCACCGCACGGAAAAACTCCGCCCCGATGGCGGCGATCTCGGCGTCCGCCTGGGGCGAATCTACCCCCAGCAGGTCAATGTTCCACTGGAAGAACTCGCGCGAGCGGCCCTTTTGCGGGCGCTCGTAACGCCAGAAGGGGCCAAAGCTCCACCAGCGCACCGGCAGCGGCAGGCGGTTCTGGCGCTGCGCCACCATCCGCGCCAGCGAGGGAGTCAGCTCCGGGCGCAGGGTGATCTGCTCGCCGCCCCGGTCGCGGAAGACAAAGGCCTGCTCTTTCACCAGCTCCTCGCCGGACTTGGCGGCGTACAGATCGAGGGTTTCCAGAAAGGGGGCCTCCCACTCCTGGTAGCCGAATCTTTCCGATACTTCGCGCATCTTGCCGTACAGCCACGCGCGCAGGGCCATCTCCTGCGGGTAAAAGTCGCGCGTGCCTTTGACGCTCTTGACGGTGCTTTTCATGGATCAGTCCTCCAGGGATAAATTCAGTGAGTGCAACAAAAAAGCGCGGGGTTGGAACCCGCGCCGGGATGCTGTGCTGCGCCTGCAAACAGGGCGACGCTAGCCCGCGTGGTCCACAACCCAAACTCGGCAGTGAGCATGGTGCTCCTGCCGGCAAGGATGGGCGTGGTGGACTCGCGGAAAGGCGCTCATAACGACGCTATTCTACCACAGCTTCGGGGAGCACAGTCACTTCCGCGCCGAGGCGGATCTCACCGCCGCGCAGGATGCGAGTGAGCGTGCCGCGCCGCCCCTGCATGGCCTGGCGCAGCCCGGGGCGAATGGCCTCGATGTACTCACACGGGGTGCAGTCCCCGGTGACTTCTGCCAGCGCCTCCCCCATCCGGAGCCGGGTCCCGGGCGGCAGGCCGGCCAGCGGCAGGCCCGCCACTACCACGTTTTCGCGCACCTGCCCGGGCGCCAGGCCGAATTCGTCCAACATCCCCTGTTCGATCAGCAGCACCTGGCGCCTGCGACTGCCCCGGCTGGCGTCGCCGCGCAGGCCCTCTTTGCCAATCGCGACGGCGCTTTCTACCGGCAGCATGGGCGCGCTGTGAGCAGGTTTGAGAAACAACGCGGTGATTGTCCCGGACATGCCCGGAGTATATCACGATCGCCGGCCGGCGCGCCGCTGACATTCCGGGGCAAAGTGACTTCTGGCACTTTTGTCGGCTGGCGGATGGTGATAGAGTGGAGACGCCCATCCGGCCGGGCGGCCGCGCCTTGCAAGCGACCCGGTCCGCGTTTCATGTTCTGGAAGGCACAACTTGCGCCGGGCCACTGCGTAGTGGCTGGCGTAACGTCGCGGTGCTACCTATCCAGGGAAGGAGAACCCCCTATGGCTGAACGTCGAAGGCCCGGCCTGGTGGCCGGGCTGGTGCTAATTCTACTGGGCCTGTGGTTTTTGGCCGTACAGCTTGTCCCTGGCGTCCGGCAGTGGGCCGCAGGGATCACGCTCTCGTGGCCGCTGATTGTGATCGCGGTCGGTGTCGCCCTGTTGCTGATGGGCCTGCTGACCGGGGCCGCCGGGATGGCCGTGCCGGCCTGCATTGTGGGCGGCATTGGCGGGCTGCTGTACTGGCAGAACGCCACCGGCAACTGGGGTAGCTGGTCCTACGCCTGGGCGCTTATCCCTGGCTTTGTGGGCGTGGGTACCCTGCTGATGGGCGCGTGGGAACGCAACGCCGCCCACGTTCGAGATGGCTTGCAGACCATCCTGGTCAGCCTGGTGCTGTTTGCCATCTTCGGCTCGTTTTTTGGCGGGGGGCGCCTGTTCGGCCCGTACTGGCCGGGGCTGTTGATCCTGCTCGGGCTGTGGCTGCTGATCCGGCCGCGGCTGAGGGCGCGAGGGAGGGCCTCTAAATGAGCGGCGGGACGGACGGCAATTGGCATCGCGCCGGGCTGGTTGGCCCGGTGGTCTTGATCGGCCTGGGCGCGCTGTGGCTGCTGAGCAACCTGGGGTTGCTGGCGATCAACCTGTGGGAGACCCTCTTTCGCCTGTGGCCGCTGCTGTTGATCGCGGCCGGTGTGGACATCTTGCTGCGACGCCAGCGCGGCGGCTGGACCTATGCCCTCAGGCTGGCGCTGGTGGTGGCGATTCTGGCCGGGGGCGTGTGGCTGCTGGCGCCGGGGACCTCGCCGGTGCGCGGGCAGCCCCTGGCCGGGGAGCAGATTGCCCGGCCGCTGAACGGGGCCACCCGCGCCCACGTGACCCTGGCGCCGGCCGCCGGCCAGTTGCGCCTCCGCGCCCTGCGAGACTCGCGCGATCTGGTGCACGGCACGGTCGGCCTCACCGGCAGCGAGCGGGTGCTGAGCGATTTCAAGCTGGAGGCCGGGGCGGCCACCTATAGCCTGCGCACCGGCGGGGCGCTGGTGATCCCGCTCGGCTGGAAGCAGGGCCAGGGCCGCTGGGACCTGGCCCTGAACCCGGACCCGGCCCTGGATCTGGAAATCAGCCTGGGGGCCGGGGAGCTGGATCTGGACCTGACCGGCCTGCACCTGACCGGCCTGGAGGTGAGCCTGGGGGTGGGGCAGACGACCGTCACCCTGCCGGCCAGTGGGCGTTTCAGGGCGGCCATCTCCGGCGCCATTGGCCAGATTGTGGTGGTGATCCCGCCCGGCATGGCTGCGCGCATCGAGGTCAACACCGCCATCGGCTCGCGCAACCTGCCCGCCGGATACACCCGCGACGGCGATGCGTACACCTCACCCGGCTTTGAGACCGCCGAGAACCGGGTGGAATTGGAAATCAGTCAGGCCATCGGAGAGGTCATCGTCCGCTGAGCGATCCGGCCGGGTGGGGCGCCGGGCATCGGGATGCGCCGGGCATCGGGATGCGCCGGGCATCGGGATGCGCCGGGCATCGGGATGCCCGGCCTGCGGAAAGCGGAACCGTGCCGCCCTACGCGGCGTTGTCCGCCGCGCGGCGACCGCCCCGCCTGCGCGGGGCCGGCAAGTAAGCCCGGTCCAGCCACGCCAGCGTCGGGGCGAGGTTGGCCGCCTCGGCCACTGCGACCAGGGCTGGCACTTTGCCCACGTCGTCGAGCTTGTAGTTGGATGGCAAGGTCGGGTCGAGGCGGTGGTAGCGCTCCCCCAGCAGGCAGGCGCACTGGAAATCTGCTACCCCTTCGTTGCCGCTCAGCATGATCTCGATGATCGGGCGGGCCCACTGCACCCAGCCCCAGTCGGCGTCCTGCGCCAGCAGATACTGGGAATAGGCGCCGGTACCCAGCGAGAGCAGCGCCAGATTGCGCAATTGCTGCCCGCCGTTGCGCCGGTCCAGCGCCTGAGCCACGGCGCACATGCCGGGGTTGTTGGCTGCCACGCCGCCGTCAATGTAGCCCTGATGTGTGGGGAAGTAGGTCGGGGCGGCGCTGGTGCGCAGAGCCACGTCCACCACCCGCTCGGCGGCGTCGGAGTCCGGGCCGGGGAAGTTGTGGAAGAACTTGGGCTTCCACGTGCGTAGTTGGCCGGGCTGCGCGGGGTCGTTATCCAGGTCGAAGCTGCTCACCACTACACGCCCGGGCAGTTCGCCCAGCGTCAGGTCGCCGAACTGCTCGGTCAGCGCCTGCTTGAGGCCGGCGTTGGAGTACTGCGCCCCGACCGAGTTCCCGATGTCCTTCAGGTCGTCCAGCAGCGAGTCGGCGAAGACCTGCGCGCCCTTCACCTCGTACAAATTGCGGGCCACTGTGGGAGGCAGCCCGGCTGCCAGGCCCAGCGCCAGAATCCCACCGGTGGAAGTGCCGGCGAACAGGTCAACCTGGGCTAGCAGACCGGGCCGGGCGGCCTCCAGCCGTTCCAGCAGCACCGCGCTCAGCACGCCGCGAATGCCGCCGCCGTCCAACGAGAGAATACGATAACGGGCCCTGGTTTTACCTCCCGGGCGGCCGCCGGGCAGATTAGAAACCACCCCCACAGCTTCCGGATCAGGGCAGGGTGCAGCCGCCGCCGGGGAAGATCGGGCCGTTCTGATCCGGGTTGAACTGAAAGGACTTGCTCAAGTTGCTGCCGAAGTTATCCAGCACCTGGATGGTGTATGGGCGGGGCAGGCAGCGCCGGCCGATCAGCGGGAACAGCGCCGGCTCGTTTGCCTGAACCACGTAGCGCTGGGTGCCGTCAATGAACAGGGTGAAAGGCGGCTGCCCGCCGTTGATCACCACTTCCACCACGCACTGGTAGTCCCCGGCGGCGTAGCTGCACGAGCGGTAGATGGGGAAGAAATCGCTGACCTTGCCCACCGCCGGGGTGGCGCTGGCCGGGGCCGGCGTGGGCGTGGGGACCGCGGTGGGCGAGCGTGTGGCCGGGACTACAAAGCGATAGGACAGCTTGATCTGGTCCCCGACTCG
>CAYZNA010000027.1:13887-18647 GCA_964478665.1 uncultured Anaerolineales bacterium | reverse complement strand
ATCGCAAAGAGTTGGCCTGTGGGCAATTTGTAACTCAAACTTGAACCATGCCCAAATCTCAAATCTCAAATCCCCAATCTCTCCTCCGCCGGGCGGTGGGTGGCGGCTGCCGGGGTGATGTCCGCTGCCCGCGCCAGCGCGAACACGCGCCTCACGTTTGACGCTTCACGTCCCGATACACCCCCATCAGCCTCCGATAATACACTTCCGCGTCGAATTCGACCTCGGCGCGCTGGCGGGCGGCCTGCCCCATCCGGCGGACGGTCTCCGGGGAATCGGCCAACTGCTGCATGGCTGCGGCCAGCGCGGCGGGGTCGCCCGGCGGGACAAGCAGCCCGGTTTCCCCCTCCCGCACCAGATCCGGCAGCCCGCCCATGCGGGAGGCCACCACCGGCACGCCGAGCGCCATGGCTTCCAGTACCGCGCTCGGGCAGGCGTCGTGGCTGAGGGAGGGCATCACCAGCGCGGCGGCGCGCCCCAGCAAGTCAAAGCGCTCCGGGCCGGGAAGAAAACCGTGCAGGGTGAAGCGTGAAGGGTGGAGGGCCGCAGGCGGGGCATCCGGATGCTCCGCCCTGAGCGCGGGCAAGAGGGGGCCATCCCCCACCACATCGAGCGCCAGGCCGGGAGACAACCCAACTGCCTCCAGCAGGGTAGGCAGGCCCTTTTCCGGCGACAGCCGCCCGAGGTAGATAAAGCGGACGGGGTCGAAGACAGTCCGCGGGGTGAATTGACCGGTCTCGACAAAGTCGGGCAGCACGGTGATGGGCGCGGCGGGGAACTGCTCGCGCAGCAGCCGGGCCAGCAGGGGATTGACCGGCAGCAGGTGGCCGGTGCGCTCCCCGAACGTGCCCAGCCGCCGATGCAGGCCAATTGCCAGCGCGTACAGGAGGCTCTGGCCCGGGTTTCCGTGCAGGCAGCGCAGGAGGATCGCCGGCAGCGTGTTGCCACGCACACAGCGAAAACACACCTGCCCGCGGGTGAACGCCAGCCCGTTCGGACAGAGGAAGCGGAAGTTGTGGATGGTCTGCACCACGGGCACACGCCGGTGCAGCGCCCGATACACGGACGGCGAGAGCAGCGGGAACACGTTGTGCACGTGGGCCACGTCCGGGCGAAAGTCCCGCAACACAGTCGCCGTCCGGGCAGCCATGCCCGGCGAATACACGGCCTCTAGGAAAGCGCTCGCCCGGCGCGGGGCGGAATAGCCCGCAATCTCCTGGCTCTCGGCGCGCAGCCAGCCCACCGTGTGGCCGCGCGCCTCCAGCAGGGCGGCCTGTCGCTCCACCGCGCCATTCTCGCCCCCGTGCTGGCGGTAGAAGTTGTGGACAATCAGAATGCGCATGGCCGTTTCACGCTGCGCGTACCACGTTCAACGTGCCGAATAGTTCGCCGTTGGTCAGGCGGCGCGCCGGGCGCGCGGCGGCGGCTTGCAGCACGCGCTCCAGCGCCGGCCACTGCCCCTGCGCCTCGATCTCCCAACTGTGCCCCCACAGGTGCCAGACGCCATCCACCCGCTCGGCCCACGCCAACAGCGCCAGCGCCAGTTGTACCCAATCCCCCTCCAGCCCGGTCCCCAACCACCAGCGCAGCCCGGCCGGATGCCAGCGGCGCAGCAGATGGCCGGCGATCTGCGGGCGCGTGAAGGCGTGGGCCTGAGTGGCAGTCCCCCAGTGGAAGGGATCGCGGGCGGACTGCACCCGATAGCGGGCGATGCCGCGCGCGCCGAAGTAGCCAGCCTCCCGGACGGCCATGCGCACCCGCCGATTGTGCTTCCCGCCCGGGTAACAGAACGCGACCACCGGTCGGCCCAGCGCGTCTTGCAGCGCCAGCCGCGCCCCGGCCACTTCGCGTTGCAGGCCGGCATTATCCAGTCCCGGCAGGCGGGTGTGATTCCACGTGTGCCCGCCGCTCTCGAAGCCGGCCTCCGCCAGCCGGCGCACTTCTGCCAGCGGCAGCAGCGGGCGCTCCGGGTTTTTCAGCGGAACGTAAAACGTGCCGGGCAGTTCGTAGCGGGCCAGCAGTTCGGCGGCGCGCCAGTCAAGCGGGTGTCCGTCGTCCCAACTGGTGGTGAGAATCATGGCCGCCGCGCCCGCAGAACAAGATCGTATGGTCGCCCCCACTGCGCGCCCCACCGTTCCAGCCAGATCAGCCAGAGCAGCGGCAGCGGCCAGCGCCCCGCGCTGTGCCGCCACAGCGGGCAACTCAGGCGCATCACCAGCCGGGAGAGGGCGAACAGGCAGTAAGCCGCGGCCTCCACTCGCAGCCCGGCCCGCTCCACCATTGCCACGAACTGCCCCTCGGTGTACCCGGCTCGCAGCGCGCCGGGGACCGGGCACGGCTCCGGCAGCAGCGGCACAGAGAGCAGCGCCGCCCCGCGCGGTTTCAGCGCGCGGGCGATCTCGTTCAGGCCGCAGGCGTCATCGGGCAGGTAGGTCAGCACCTCGGCGCACAGCACAAGGTCCACGCTGGCAGCGGGCAGGGGCAGACGCTCGCCGGAAGCCCGCAGCACGCGCACGCCGGGGAAGGCCCGCGCGCGCTGCCGCAAAACCCGGCAGTAGGGCGCGGAGTAGTCGAGGGCGATTACTTTCGGATAGCGCGGGGCCAGCAGGCCAAAGGTGTACAATCCGCAGGAGTGAATCCCGCCGCCCGCGCCGAGGTCCAGCGCCGTCCCGCCCGGCGCCTCGCGCAGCAGCCTCGCCAGCACCGGCCACTGGGCCACCTGCCGGATGGTGTTGCCGGTGGCGAAGACGCGCTGCCCCAGCCGGGTCAGTGTTTGTGGCATCGGAAGAGGAACTGGCCGAGCAGCAGTGCGGGCCACCACTCGCGCAGGGAACGTTTTGCCCCGGTCCCGGCGATTCTCTCCACTACAAACCCCGCCTGCCGCACCAGTTGGCGCAGCGAGTGGACGGTGAAGTAGTGCAGGTGTCCGCCGTCCCAGCCGGGGTCGAGCGAAGTGACGGGCGAACGTCCGGCCAGAATCCGGGCGCGGTTGGAAAAGGAAGCGGCGTTGGGCACGGCCACGATGAAACACCCGCCGGCCCGCAGCACGCGCCGCGCTTCGGCCACGGCGAAGTACGGGTCAAACAGATGCTCCAGCACGCCGAGCATGGTCACGGCGTCGAACGACGCGTTGGGAAAAGGCAGCGGGCCGTCGTTCAGGTTGTGCAGCCGGGCGTCCAGCCCACGCGCCCGCGCCCATTCCACCCCGGCCTCGACGATGTCCACCCCCACCGCCTCCCGGCACTTTCCGGCGGCCAGCGCGGCGGCCATGAAGTCGCCCTTCCAGCAGCCCACGTCCAGCAGGCGGCCCGGCGAGTCGGTCAACAGTTCCAGCGCCACCTGCCCGCGCGGGTTCCGGTGCGGGTCGAAGAGGCGGTCGAGAAAGTAGCGGTGGAAAGCGTCGCGCGGCGGGGGCGAGCCGGAGGGCTGCTCTTCCTTGTGCTGCCACAGGCGATTGTAGAACTGTTCGGGGTTCATCGACGTCCTTCCCGCGCTGCGTACTCGAGCGCCGCCAGAAAGTCGCGGGCCATGCGTTCCTGAGTCCAGCCGGATACCTCAGCCCGACCGGCCTGCCCGAGGCGCGTGCGGAGCAGCTCGTCAGTCAGCAGGCGGCGCAGCGCGGCAGCGAGGGCGGCGCTGTCGCGCTCCGGCACGACCAGCCCGGTCTCCTCGTCCCGCACCAGCCGGCCCGCCGCCGCCCCGACCGCCTCGCTGGCGACGACCGGCACGCCCTGACACATGGCCTCGTTCACCACCAGCCCCCACGTTTCGCGGATGGTGCGGGTGGTCACGGAAGGCATGGCGCACACGTCCGCCAGCGAATAATAGCGAAAAATCTCGTTCACGGGAACGGCCCCGGTGAAGATCGCGCGGAGGCTGCGGACGCGAGCCTGCGCTTCCAACGCCGGACGGAGGCTGCCCTCGCCGACGATGAGCAGCGCGGGGCGCAGGTCGGCCAGTTGCGCGGCGGCCTCCAGCAGGTACGGCACGCCCTTGACTTCCTCCAGCCGCCCGGTGAACAGAATCACGCGCTCGTCAGGCAGCAGGCCCAGCTGGGCGCGCAATCCGGCTTCTTCGGCCCCGGAGACCGGGCGGGCGTACAACTCGTTGTCCTGCGCGTGCGCGGTCACGAACAGCCGGCGCGGTTCCACTCCCAATCCGGCCAGATAGCGCCGGACGTGTTCCCCGTAACACACAATGGCGCTGGCCTGCCGGTATACCCAACGGGTGAGCGGAAAGGTCAGCCGGTGAAAGGGGGTCTGCGGGTGATGCCACAGGCCGGTCCACAGCACCCACGGCTGGCGGCGCAGCCGGGCCAGCCCCGCCACCAGCAGCACCGAGAGCGCGCCGTCAATGTCTTTCAGCCAGACGTCGTAACCGCCGCCCGCCAGCCGCCGCAGAATCGCCAGCGGCAGGCGCTGCCCCAGCACACGCGGGCCGGGCAGGGCCTGCGCGTGGAAATCGCCCCCGCCCGCCGGGCGGTAGTTTTCCCAGTAGTGTTCGCTGGCGTCGGAGAAGAAGAAGTAGTCCACTTCCGCCAGCCGGGCCAGCGCTTCAAAGGTGCGCACGCGGTAGTACGGGCAGAAGTTGGTGACGAAGGCAATGCGCATCAGGTTACACCCACCTCCGCCACCCCCTCACCGGCAGCGGCAGGCGCGAGAAGCAGAGCAGGGTGGAGTTGTCCTCGCCCCGGCCCAATTTCTGCACGCGGCAGCCCTGCCACCGCAGGGAGGCGATTTGCGGGCGGGTGGCGGTGACGA
>CAYZNA010000027.1:0-13877 GCA_964478665.1 uncultured Anaerolineales bacterium | reverse complement strand
GATGCCGGGAACCACTCGTCGGCCTGGCGGGGCAGGTCGCGCTCGTGCGGGCGCAGATCGGCGCTCTCCCAGCCCCGGTAGGTGTTGAGCATCAGCACGAGGTCGAACGGAGCGGGCGGCGGCGCGGCGAACAGGTGCTGGATGAAAACGCGGTACAACTGCACCCCGGCGGCCTGCGCCTGCCCGTGCGCGGGGAACGCGCCTTTGTGAAAATCCACCCCGAAGCAGCGAGCGGCAGGGTGGGCGCGCTGAATCTCCAGCAGGATCAGCGCGTCGCCGCAGGCTACGTCGAGCGCGGAGAAATCCGGCGGTAGCGCACCCGCGCCGTGCAGCGCGGCAATCTGGCGCAGGATGCGCGCCGGGCGGGAGCGCGGGGAGGCCGGGTCGGTGTCCGGCGCGCCCACGCGCGCGGCAATTTTGCGCTGGATGTCCGGGCCGATGGGCGTTCGCGGCCACAGGTAAAAGTCGTCCGGGTTGCTGGCGGCGGCGCGGGCTTCCAGCGCGGCCAGATAATCAGCCACGGAGGAGGTCATTCGCGGTTTCCTGCACCGACTGCGGCGAGGCAAACACCTCTTCCGCCAGGCGCGCGCGAATCTGCCCGCCGAAGCGGAACACAGTCCGGTTCCAGAAATCAATCGGCGTGGTTCCCAACTGGTACACCTCGCGCGGGGCCACGGCGGTCACGTCCCGGCCCATGAAGGGCGGCACGTAGATGTGGCTGCCAAAGTCGCCCTCGGTGAAGAACAGGCAGGCCCGCGCGGCGGCCACCAGCGCGGACTGTTCGGCAAACGAGCGGCAGGAGTAGAGAGTGCAGCCGGGCAACTCGGCAAATTCGGAGAAACTGTCCAGCGCGCGCCCGGTGTGGAACGTGAGCAGGACTACCCGGCAACGGGCGGCCACGGCCCGCAACAGCGTTTCTGTGGGGAAGACGGCGCGGGAGCGAATCGCGGCGGCGCGCGCCCGGCTCTGCGCCAGCACGAACGGCTCGGAGAGCGCGAGGCCCAGTTTTGCGGCGGCCTGCGCCTGCCCGGCGGGGTCGGGTTCGATTTTGCGGTACAGGTTGTTGGACAGATCCAGCCGGTTGTAAATATCGTCCTCGCTGCCCTCGCGCCGCCCGTGCCACAGTCGCCGCGCCCCGAAGGTCAGCCCGCGCAGCCGGGTGCGCCCGGAACTGAACACCCGGCGGGCCGGCTCGCGGCGCCACTCGCGGGGCAGAGCGGCCCGCACCCGGCGGCGGACGGCGGAGCGGAGGCGGAGATCGAACCACCACGCGCCGGGCAGTTTCATGCGCCGCCCGTAGTTCACCCGCGCAGGGTCGTCCCCAGCCCGCACGGGCACGGCAAAGTAGCCGCTGGCAAGGCTGCGCCGGAAGAGCGGCTCGTCGGAGATGTCCACGTACTGCGCGGCAGATTCGTACCACGCGGCCAGCCCGGCCCGCCCGGCCACGACGATGCGCTCATCGGGGGAGAGGCAGGCGGCGAATTTGCGCACCACGCCCTGCCAGTTAAGCAGTTCGTAGCCGAATTCGCCGAGAAAGGTGAAGACGTAGAGCATGGCAGTGGTCAGCGGGCAGCCGGGTTCACCCGGCTTCGTCACTTTAGCCCGGCGATTTATCGCCGGGCGGAGGGCGGCTGAGCGTTGCTCACTTTTCTCTCTGAAAGCGCAGCACCTTGAGGCCGAGGGGGTGGCGGTAGTTCTGGAGGCACTCGGCAAAGCGCAGCCCGGCGGCGTATTCGCCCACGTTCTGGAAAAAGGCCAGCGTGTGATGCCAGTATTCTTTGTCCGGGTAAGTCACAATCCCGCCCTCGTCTTTGCCGTCGCGCTGGTGGAAGATTGGCTCGCGGAAGTCCGGGCCGTGCGGGTTGAGGAAGATGGTGGCGTACAGGCTGCCGGTGGGTGCCAGCAGCGGGGCCAGTCCGATCAGGGTGGCGCGAATCGTCTCCGGCGGGATGTGGTCGAAGAGCGCGTGCGCCCAGATCACGTCGAAGGCCGCCGGGGAGCCAGCCGGGCGCGCAAATCGAGCGGCTGCGGCCCCAGCAGCAGGGCCTGAATCTGCGGCTTCTTTTCCAGCAGACCGGCCGGCCCGAGGGCCTTTTCCTGCCCCTCGCGCAGCAGTTCGGGGTCGCCGTCGAAGCCGAAGTAGTGGCCCGGTTTCAGGTATTTGATCAGAAAGCGCCCGGCGCGGAACGAGCCGCAGGCCACGTCCAGCAGATAGTGTTCCGGCTTCAGCCCGCGGCCCACCAGAAAATCGTACTGCAACTGCCCCACCCGCTCCCACTCCCCGCCCGCCGCCGAGCGGTAATGCTTGCCCTGCAAGCGCCACGCGGCGCGGCGCAACCATGAACGAATCATACTGTCCTCCCGAACTGGCGAATCGTTTCGACCACCCGGCTCACATCGTCGTCGCTGAGCGAATGGTGAATGGGAATGCACAGGGTCGTTTCGGCGGCCCGCTCGGCCTGCGGCAGAGACCCGGAGAAGCCGTAGCCAGACACCCGGTGCAGCGGGTAATAGCGAAAGGTGGTGTAAACGCCGTGTTCGCGCAGGTGGCGGGCCAGCCGATCCCGCACCTCCGCGGCCATTTGCAGCCAGTAGAAATAATACGACGATTCGGCGCGCGGGGAAAGCGGGGGCGGGGTTAGCAGCCAGCCCAGCCCGGCCAGTTCCGCGTCGTACCGCTGGTGGACGGCTTTGCGGCGGGCGATGAAGCCGGGCAGTTTCTTCAACTGTTCGAGGCCGATGGCAGCGCTGATATCGTTCAGGATGGCGCGGCGGCCAAAGCCGGAGATTTCAAACTCCCACCATTTGTCCGCGCTGGCGGCGGCAGAACAGCCGGATTCGGTGAGCAGGCCGAGATAGCAAGCTTGTTCGGCCTTTTGCGCCAGTGCGGGGTCGCGGAAGTACAGCGCGCCGCCGTCACCCATCACGAGGATTTTCATGGCGTCGAACGACCACGCCCCGGCGTCGCCGAGTGTGCCGCAGGCCCGCCCATCCCAGCGCGAGGCCACGCTGCACGCGCCGTCCTCGATGAGCAGCAACCGATGGGCGGCGACGAAGTCCAGAATCTGGTCCATGTGGCCGGGCACGCCGCCGTAGTGCAGCAGGAGAACAGCCTTTGCGCGCGGGGTGAGGGCGGCGGCGAGGTGGTCGGGAACGGGGTTCAGAGTGCGCGGGTCCACGTCGCAGAACACCGGGCGCGCCCCGCTGGCGGCCACGGCGTTGCCGGCCCCGACGAAACTGATAGCCGGCAGAATCACCTCATCGCCCGGCCCGAGGCCCAGCAGTTCCACGGCCTGAAACAGCCCTTCGGTGCAGCAGCTCACGCTTCGCAGGCACGCACCCTCCACGCCGAGGTGGACGGCGAATTCGCGCTCGAACTGCGCGGTGAGTCTGCCCTTGCCCACCCAGTTGGATTCAAACACCCGTCCGACGGCGGCCAGTTCTTCCGCGCCGAGAGCGGGCTGGTGAATGTTGATCATGGGTCCCTTCTCTGTGGTTCGATCATCCGCGTGCTCAACAACGCTTCGTATATCGCGCGGGTCTGCCGGTCGCGCGGCAGGTCCGACAGGTTGAAGTGGTTGCGGCGCGGGTTGTAAAGGGCGCGGGCCGCCGGGGTCAGCGGCAGGTCCAGCACCCGGCACAGGGCTTCCACCTGCGGCAGCATGGGGGCGTTGTAGTCGAGCATGAAGAAGGGCTTCCCACGGAGGCCCTCACCCCCGGCCTCTCGGGCGGGTGGAGCGGGCAGGGTGCAGGCGTGGCACAGGCAGAGCAGGCTCTGATTAAACCGCTTCCAGTACGCGAGGGCAATCTTGCGCCGGTCCCATCCGGTAATCCACTTCTGGCTCAGGTAACTGGCGACGACCTGCTGCGGGGCGCGGAACATGCCCACGAAGGCATCGAAGTAATCGGCCCACAGGCGGTGCAGCACGGTGGAGCGCGGGTCTTTGAAAGTCCAGTACGGGCGACGGGCGGCGCGGGCCAGCCCATCCATCCGGGCGACGAACGCGGCGGCGGGCGCCTGCCACTGCGGGCCGGGTTCAATCTCCGCGGGCGGGAGGCGGCCATAGGGCAGCCCGCGCCGCGCCCCGCAGTGCTGCGCCAGATAGCCATCGTTGATCGCCCGTGCGCCCTCGTGCTCAAAGGCCCAGTTTACTGCGCCCAGATAAACGCCGCAGGCCGCGAGCAGTTCGGTGATGAAGGTGGTCCCGCTGCGACCCATGCCGAGGATGAGGAGGCGTTTCATGGGTTCCGGCGATTCAGCGACTGTGCGAGTCTGCGCAGGGCCAGCCACTCGTCCGGCGCGGGGAAGCCGCTCAGGGCCAGCAGCAGCGGGTAGAGGGCAAGGCAAAGCGTTCCCCGCGTGAACAGGGTCAGCCACGGAGAGGGCATGGTGAGCAGGATGGCGGCGCGATAGGTCAGCGCTCCGGCCAGCAGTGCGCGGGCCAGCCGTCCCCATTCGTAGTCTACCGCATAGTGGCGATGCACGACCAGCACGTTTACCATCAGCGCCAGAGCGAAGGCCAGCAGGGTGGCCCACGCCGCTCCGGCCATGCTGAACGAGGGGATGAGCAGCAGGTTGAGAGCCGCGTTGCTGGCGGCGGCCACTGCCCACCACAGCACGTTGAACTCGGTGCGGCCCAGCAACAACATGGGAGACCCGACCACGGAATTCATACCTTTGAAAGCATACGCAACGGCCACGATGAACACCACCGCCGCGCCGCCCCAATAGGCCGGGTTGCGGACGGCGATTTGAAGGGCAGGGGCAGCCAGCGCGCCCAATCCGGCGGCCAGCAGCATTCCCCCGGCCAGAGAGTAAGTGAGCACGCGGGCCTGCACGCGGCGGATGTCCGGGCGGGCGGCGTGATTGACGAGGTAAGGATACCACGCCTGGTTGAGCGGGGCGGCGGCAATCACGTCTTGCAGCGAGCCGAGTTTGTAGCCCACGTCGTATACCCCAGCCAGCCCCAGCGTGCCCAGCACGGCCAGCAGGCTGCGGTCCAGCCGGTTGGCCAGAATCTGCCCCACCTGCCCCGACACCAGAGGCAGGCCGTAGCGCAACAAACGGCGCAGGTCATCCGGGCGCGAACGCCTGCCACGCAGCCATTGCCGGGGGGCCGGCATCCGGGTCAGCAGCAGCGGCAGGGTCAGCAGCAGCATCATGGCGGAGGTCAGCAGCCCGGCCAGGGCCACGCCGGTCACGCCCAGCCGCGCCCCGGCCACCAGCGCCACGTTCAGCCCCACGGTAAGCGCCAGTTCCGCCAACGAGAGGGCCAGAAACGCCCCGGCGCGTTCTTCCGCCTGCAGCAGATACATGGCAATCGGGCGGGGGCCGGTCAGCACCATCCCCACCACCATCAACCGCAGCACCCCGGCCCACTCCGGCCCGATGAGCCAATCCGCCAGCCGCCCGGCCAGCAGCAAGCCGGGAACGAGCAGCAGCGCGGTGCCGGCCAGCAGAAGCATCAACCCGTTCCCGACCACGCGGCGGGCGGCGGCCTCGTCTCCGGCGGCGCGGCGCTCCGCGTAGTACTGGAAAACGGCGGAGGGCAGCCCCAACTGGCTGAGGGATTGGGTCAGCGTGCCGACCAGCGTGACCACAGCCAGCCCGCCGTAATCTTTTGGCTGGAGGAAGAGGGTGTTGACCGGCAGCAAAATGAGGCTGGCCGCCTGCCACGCCACCGAACCGAGGCTGTAGGCCCCGGCGCGGCTGAACAGGCGGCGGAAGTGGGCAGGCATCCCGGCAATTATAACCGGGCGAGGGAACCGGTTCAGTCCCCCAGTAGTTCTGCCAGCCGGCGCCGCACCTGCGCCGCAAACTCGCGCTCCCCGGCGCCCTCCAGCAAGTCGGCCAGCGGCAGCAGGCGGACGGCCAGCGAGCGGGGCACGTCCGCCCGAACGATCTGCGGGAGCAGGTCCACCGGGGTGCTGCCGCGCCCGAAAGCGTACCATGCATACGGGTCGTACCCGGCGCTTCCCCAGCCGTAGGAGCCGGTCTCCAGCAGCGCGGCAAAGGCCTGCTCGTAACGCAGGCGAGCCTCTGCCGCCCGGCCCTGCTCCTGCGCCAGTTCGGCCAGTTCCAGCAGCGGGGCGACCTTGCTGCCGTTTTCGGGAGTTTGCAGGCTCAGCACGGCCTGATTATACCGCGCCGCCAGCTCGAAATCGCCGCGCGCCCGCGCCACCCGGGCCAGCCCGGCGTAGGGGGTTGGGTCTTGGGGCCACTGCTGCTGCAGGGCGACGTAGGTTGCCTGAGCCGCGGCCAGATCGCCCCGCGCCAGCGCCGCCGCGCCGGGGTCGGGGTCGGCCGCCGGGGCACCGGAGGAGAGCCAGCCGGCCAGCGCCTGCCCCCGGAGCGGGGTCCCGGCCCAGAAAATGGAGCCGGCGTAGAACGGCGTAAGCGCCAGCGCCCGCCGGTAGGCCTCCCCGGCGGCGGTCTCCTGCCCGCCGGCCTCCAGCAGCGCCCCCAGATTCAACGCCATCAGCGGCGACTCGGGCGCGCGCCGGGCGGCCTCCTGCAGGGCCGAAAGCGCCTCCCCGGTCTGCCCGGCCTGAGCGTACAGCGCAGCCAGATTGGCGTAGTGGAGGGCGTAATCCGGCTCGAGCGCCAGCCCGCGCCGGTAGCGAGCGATGGCCGTTTCCAGCGCCGCGAGGTCGCCCTGCGCGGCCCCGTCGCCCTGAGCCGCCAACTGCCCGTAGGCAAAGCCGGCCTGCAGTGAATACAGCGCGAAGCGGGGGTCCAGTTCCGCCGCCCGGTCGAGCGCCGTCGCCGCCCCGCGCCAGTCCCTGGCCGCCGCCTGTTCCAGCCCGGCCTGATAGGCGGCGTATCCGCGCAGGTTGTACCCGGCCAGCCCGGCCAGAGCCAGCGCGGGCAAGGCAAGCAACCACGGGGAAACTGCGGATTGCGGATTGCGGATTGCGGAGGGCCGGTGGGCGAGCGTGACCAACGTGACCGCCGTGAGGCCCACCGCCGGGTAGAGCAGGTGATTGTCGAACAAGCTATGCACCGCCAACCCGGCCAGCGCGGCCAGCAGCCCGGAAGAAGGAAGGAGGAACGCTTCGCGGGAGGAAGGAACGCTTCGCGGGAAGGAGGAAGGAGGGGGTGAGGCGCGCGCGCCGGGCGGCTTGTGCGTGGCCCACGCCGAGCGCGCCAGGGCGAGCAGCAGCCAGCCGGAGGCCAGCAGGCCGGCCAGCCCGGTTTCGGCGAGGGCGGTGAACGGGACGCTGTGGGCGTGGGCATACACCCGGTCGGGCGGGATGGAGACGAAGCGGGCGTAGTCATCGGGGAAGGTGCCCGGGCCGCTGCCGGTGAGCGGGTCGGCGCGGAAGGCGGCCCACGCCGCCCCCCAGAAGGTGTTCCGGCTGGTGAGCAGCGCGCCGTGGGTCAATCCCCGCGCCTGACGCAGGGCCAGCGGCCCGAGCAGCGCAGCGAGCGCCAGCCCCGCCAGCGCCAGGCCGAGGGCCCGGGTGTGGCGCAGGGGGGTGCGTGCACGCCGCGATCCGGCTGAGCCCGCAATGCCTGCGGGCGATGCCGTTTTGACAGCCTGCATTTTCGCTCTGACCGCGAGCGCCGCCAGCGCCGCGCCGGCGGCCGCCGCCCCCAGCCAGGCGCCGCGCGAGGCGGTGAACAATTCGAAGGCCAGCGCCGCCGCGACGTAGACCAGCCAGCCGGCGCGAGCCACCCGCCCGGCTCGCAGCGCGCGGGCGGCTGCCAGCGGCCACAGCAGGTTGACCACCGCCGCGCCGAGGTTGGCATCGCCGAGGGCGTACAGGCGAAAGGAGAACGGCGGGGGATAGGGCAGCGAAGCCGCCAGCGCCCGCCAGCCGCCATAGGCGCGGATCACCTCCAGCGCGCCGAGGCCGATCAGGATGCCCCCGGCGATCAGCAGGGTCTTCTCCAGCAGATCGGCCTGCCAGGCGGCGCGCAACACGTCACGCCAGAAGAAGTAGAACAGGGCGTAGCCGCCGAAGAGCAAGACGGCGTTCAGGCTGCGGCGCGGGTCAATCGAGAGCGCGGTGGTGAGCAGCAGCGCGGCGGCGTACGCGCTCCACGCCGGGGCCGGCCCCGGTCGCTGCAACAGCTCCCGGCGCAGGATTCGCCAGCCGAGCCAGCCTCCCAGAATCAGCGCCGCGCCGAGGGCGCTGGCCGCCTGCAACCGGAAGTTGATGGCCCCGGTGATGCCGCCGGCGACCAGCAGCACGTAGGACCAGAAGAGAATCCACGCGGATTCCAGCCAGAGGTAGCGTCTCAACGAGCGTGCTGTCGGCATCGGGCTTCCCGCTACTCACTCACGGCAGGTGCAGCGATGGCCCTCAAGATCTCAGCCGCGTTCACCGCTTCGTGTGGCAGCACTTTGTCTTCTGCGCCGTCATGAATATGATGCGGGTAGGTGAAGATCTCCGGATGATGGGCAGCATTATCCCAACGCTTAACCAACCGGCCCCCGGCATCCTGCCAATGAAAACTGTAAGTCGTCACCTGCGGCTTGCCTGCCACCACCTGAAAGCGCTCGAACATCTCCAGAAAACCGCCGTCATTCAAGGAGAGCCGATAGCGAAACAACCCCACATCCACCTGTGCTTCTTCGCGCACAACGCTCCAATGAGCTACCCGTGGGTGGGCGATGATCAACGCCTTTATCTGCGCCAGGTAGTCGGCTGCATCCCTCACAGCGCCTGCTCCAGATGGTGGATTCTCTCCCGCAGGTTCTGCCACAATTCGTACAGGCCAGCCCATTCAAAGAAGTCCATGCTATCACCCAGGTCTCCTCTCTGGAAACGCGGGTAAAAAGTGCCCGACCTCATTTCGTACTGCTGCTCGAACTCGTGCAAGTCGCGCTCGTACCGTTCCAGATTCAGGCGATGCTGGCTGAGCGCGCCCTCCAGTAACTTGCCCAATATCTGGTCCAGTTCGGTGCCCCCATACGTCGCCTTGAGCACTTCTATCTTTTCAAGGGCATCCATTCTCGTTTCCTTTCACTGCTGCTGGCCGCGATACCATTCTATCGTCTCGCGCAGCCCGTCTTCAAACGGCGTCTCCGCGCGCCAGCCGAAGCGCTCCCAGGCGCGGGAGGTGTCGAGGCAACGGCGCGGCTGGCCGTCCGGTTTACTGGTGTCCCGGCGAATTTCGCCGGCAAAGCCGGTCAGGCGGGCCACCGTTTCGGTCAGGTCGCGGATGGTGATTTCGCGCGCGGCGCCGAGGTTGACCGGCTCGGGGCCGTCGAAGCGCTCGGTCGCCAGCCGCACGGCGCGGGCTGCGTCGCGCACGAAGAGGAATTCGCGCGAGGCCCGGCCCGTGCCCCACACTTCGATGAACGCCTCCCCGCGCGCCGCCGCCTCGCAGCACTTGCGGATCAGGGCCGGGATGACGTGCGAACTGGCGAGGTCGAAGTTGTCGCCGGGGCCATACAGGTTGGTGGGCAGCAGGTAGATGGCGTTGAAGCCGTACTGCTGGCGATACGCCTGCCCCTGCACCAGCAGCATCTTCTTGGCCAGGCCGTAGGGGGCGTTGGTCTCCTCCGGGTAGCCGTTCCACAGGTCGTCTTCGCGGAAGGGGACCGGGGTGACTCTGGGGTAGGCGCACACCGTGCCGATGGTGACGAACTTGCTCACGCCGCGCAGCCGGGCGGCATCCATCAGTTGGACGCCCACACCGCACCTGCGGTCGGTGCAGGTGTCAGCAGGTTGTTGTAAAAGAACTCGCCGGGGCGCTGGCGGTTGGCCCCGATGCCGCCCACCACCCCGGCGGCGTGGACGATGATCTCCGGGCGGGCGTGGTCAAACAGCCGCTCGATGCCTTCCCGCTGGCGCAGGTCGTATTCGGCCTTGCGCGGCACGAACACCCCGGCCCCGGCCCCCCGGAATTCCGCGACGATGTGCCGGCCAAAGAAGCCGGCGCCGCCGGTGACGACCACATTCGCTTTGTTCAGACTTATCACGGTTTCTCCCCGGAACGCGGCGCGGGCACAGATATGCTGCGCTACATCCCCCACACGTTGATCTGCGTGCCATGCGAGCGCCCGGTGCGGGTGAACAGCCTCTGCTCCCATGTTCGGCTGGCGCGCCGGTCGAAGATTACCAGATGCGCCTCGTCCGCGCCGCAGCGGTCCACGTAGGCCCGAGTCTGCTCCAACCCCTCCGCCAGCGTGCGCTCCAGGCTGCCGTGCAACAGCTTGAGTTCAATCACCGCCTTCTGCGCGCCGCCGGGATGGGGCCAGGTCACCAGCAGATCGGTGCGCATCCGCCCCAGCCCGTACTCGCGTTCGATCCGCCCGCCGCTGTTGACGATGCGTTGCAGAAAGGCCTGCAGCAACAGTTGTGGCCCGGCCTCGCGGTACTCGAAGCGCTCCACCCAACTTTCGGAGTGCTCGCGAAAGAACTGCTGGAAGGCCGCCAGCAGGCGGCCCAGATCCAGCCGGCCATCCTCCCGGATATACCACGCCGGCTGGTGGGAGATGGTCAGTTGGGTGCTGAGGGTCAGCTCACGCGGGATGACTTCTTGATAGATTGGGTTGGCGATTCTTAGCTGACCTTCCTCCGTGGTTATCAGCCCGAGGTCGCGCACGTACCAGATGTCGTCGGTGGGGATCAGGTCGGGGGCAGTGCTGCCGGCGAGAATCGGTTCGATCACCCGGCGCACGCGCTCTTCGGCCAGCTTGTCGGCGAGCTGGTCGAGGTGGGTTTCGCGGCGCTCGATCAGGTATTCCTTCGCATCCAGCAGCATCTGGCTGGTGATGGGATTGGCGCGCTCCCGCCCGGCGGGCATGTTGAAGCAGACCTCGTAGGCGAGGGCGTTCACCAGCCAGGGCTGGCCGCGGGTCAGTTCCCAGGCCAGAGCCAGGGCTCCATCGGTGAACACCTGCCCCGTTTCCTGCGTGTGCTGGCGGTAGAGAACGTGTGTATCATCGCGACTGAAATCACCCAGGCGCAGCGACTCGGCCTTGATATTGAAGGCGCTGCCGCCGGTGATGATGGATTTGTCGCGGCTGGAGTGGATGCGGTAGTCGCGCACGTCGCGCACGCCGCACAGCACCACGGTCTGGGGAAAGAGCGCCGGGCGCTTGTCGTAACCGGCGCGCAATTGCCGCAGGACAGTGATCAGGGTGTCGCCGACGAGGGAGTCGATCTCGTCTATCAACAACACCAGTGGTTTTGGACTGTGTTCGGCCCATAGCGTCAGCACGCGGTTCAGGGCGGCGCCTTCCCCCACCGAGTCGAGCGCTTCGCGCCAGACTGCTTCGGGAAACGGATCAGCGAGACCGGTGCGCGCCCGCAATACCATCTCGTCGAGGATGGCCCGGAGACCCTGCCGGGCATCGTCGCGGGCGAACTGCCCTACCTCGGCGTTGAAATACAGCGCCCGGTATTTTCCCTCTCGATTCAGGCGTCCCTCCAGCGCGAGCAGGCTGCTGGTCTTGCCCACCTGCCGTGGGGCGTGCAGCACAAAGTACTTGCCCTGCTCGATCAGGGAGAGCACGTGCGGCAAGTCGAAGCGCGCGAGCGGCGGCAGGCAGTAGTGCTGCTCGCAGTGCACCGGCCCGGCGGTATTGAAGAAGCGCATGGGTGACAACCTCCCGGCCTCAAGCCGGCAGCGTGACCGAGAACTCCTCGCCAGCCTCGGCGAACTGCGGCTCGGTTCCATTGTGGGCGCGCATCTCGCGCCGCATGATCAGAATGCCCTCTCCCGGAAACTCAATGTAGCCAAGGCGCTGCAAGAAACCGACGATCAACTGATTGCGCGCGAACGGCGGGCGCAGCCCGAGATGCTCCAGCGTTTGCGTGTTCGGCAACCGCCCCGGCCGGGGCAGTTCCAGCCGGTCAGCGAACATCAGCAGCCGGGTGCGCGCCCCCGCCAGGCTGTAGTCGCGGTGTGCCACCGCATTCACCAGCGCTTCGCGCACGGCCACCAGCGGGTACTGCGCGTGTTCGACCCGCCGGACACTGCGCTTCTCCCCCGCTACCAGCATGTGCAGGCGCACGAAGTCCATTGCCTGGTCAATGAGCGCCGGGAGCGGCCCGGAGAGTTCCTGGCGACTGACCTGCTGGTCCGAGTCTGGTTGCGTCCCCGCGTAGCGCACGGCGATTATCCCGCTCATGCGCAGGAACTGCTGGGGCGCGGACCCGAAGACCAGCAGGCCGCCTACCGATGGCGCCAGTTCTCCCTCGTGCGGTACGAGCACGCCGTTCTTCTGCAGGCTCAAGCGCACCGCTTCCGGGCGGCGGTCCAGTTCCGCGCCGTACACCCGGCGATAATAGCCGGCGAAGCGGAGCAGATCCACGTCGTCCGCCGTGCTGCCGAACACCGGCGACTCGTCGTGCTGCACCTGTCCGCGGGCTTGAAACAGGCGGCGCACTTCGGCCACCGAGGCCATCTGCTTCGTGGCGCCGGCTCGCACGTAGAACACGCCGCGATTGGTCCGGTAAGGCTCCACCCCCCGCCCGATCACCACCTCCAGCACGCGCTTCCCCTCCAGCAGGTGCCAGCGCAGTCGTGGATTCGGCGGCGGTTCGACCTTGTCGCGGCAGACGGTCACGACCCAATCATCCAGCCCGGACCGGCTGACTCCGGTGATGCGGCCATCGTCGGCCACCCCGATCAGCAGGGTGCCGCCGTATGCGTTGGCGAAGGCCACCAGTTCCCCGGCCAGCGAGTCGGCGTTCACGTCTTCGGCCTTGAATTCGAGGGTGGAGTCCTCTCCGGCCTGAATGCGCGCCGACAAATCAGCGTCGTTCATCGCGCCCCTCCTTGCCGCCTATTATAACTGCCTGGCTGCTGCCTCGGCGTAGATTCGTTCGAAGACGGGGATGACCTGCTCCCAATCGTTGCGCTGCACCCGGGCGCGGCCGGCCTCCCCCAGCGCGGCCAGCCGCCCGGGGGGCAGGGACAACGCCTCCCCCACCACTTCCGCGGCCCGGACCGGGTCCCGGTACCCGGTCAGGAAGCCGGTCTCCGCGCGGGCGACCAGTTCCCGGTGGGCGGGGATGTCGCTCACCACCGGCACGGTGCCGGTCGCCAGCGCCTCCGCCAGCGCGATGCCGAAGGCCTCCCCCTCCGAGGCGGAGAGAAACAGGTGGGCGCAGGAGAACAGCTCGAGGGCGCGGGCCTCCGACACTTCCCCCTCGAACGTCACCCGGTCCGCCACCCCGAGCCGATCGGCCTCCGCCCGCAGCGCCTCCAGCTCCCCCGGCCGGCCCCGCCCGGAGAGCACCAGCCTGGCCTCCGGGTGAGTCTGGCACAGCGCGGCCAGCATGGCAAGCAGCAAATCGCAGCGTTTGTTGGCCGCCAGCCGCCCGTGGTACAGCAGCAGCCCCGGGTCCACCGTCTTCCGCACGCCGGCGAAGCGGCGGGTGTCCAGCCCGTTCTCCACCCGCTGCACGCGCGCCGAGATGCGGCGGAAGCGGGCCTCGTCGGCGGCGCTGTCGGCGATCACGAGCGCGGCGCGGCTGAGGGAAAAGCGAGTCAGGGTGTGGAAGGTGAGGGCTTTCAGGCGGCGGAAGGCCGGGGTGTGGAAGTATCCCCCGTGGGTGGAGACCACGAACCGGCGGCGGTGCAGGGGTTTTGTGAGTGCGAGGTAGTCGAGGAAGAAGTCGGTGTTGTGGATGTGCAGCAGGTCTGCGTCGCGGGCGAGGGGCAGGGCGCCGGGGACGAAGAAGACCAGCGGCCCGCCGAGGTAGCGCAGCCGGGTCACCTGCACCCCGTCCAACGTTTCGCGCGGAGGCAGCCGCCGGCCGGGGTCGGTGAAGCAGCGGTCCAGCGCCACCACGTCCACCGTGTGCCCGCGCGCCGCCAGCCGGGTCGCCAGCTCGGAGACGAAGCGCTCGGCGCCGCCCACGCAGGGCGGGTATTGACGGCAGAGGTGGAGGATTTTCACGCGGCTGCC
>CAYZNA010000026.1:7349-18732 GCA_964478665.1 uncultured Anaerolineales bacterium | reverse complement strand
TCGTCGGCCGCGTACCAGTCGGCGCACCATTCCCACACGTTGCCGGCCATGTCCAGCGCGCCGCAGGGGGCTGCGCCGTGGGGGTACGCGCCCACCGGGGAGGGCAGCAACACCCGCCCTTCCAGCGTGTTGCAGCGCGCCGGATCCCAGCGGTTGCCCCAGGGCCACAAGCGACCCTCACCCCCTACCCCTCTCCCACCGGGAGAGGGGAGAAGGGCGCGAGCGGCTTTTTCCCATTCGGCTTCGGTGGGCAGGCGAACCCGCGCGCCGGGCGGGAGCCGTTTGCCGGCGCGCAGGCTGGCGGTCAACCACTCGCAGTAGGCCATTGCTTCGTACCAGCACACGCCAACCACCGGCTGGGAGGGGTTGGTGTAGCGCGGGTCGCCCCATAACCAGGGGGCGCGGGCGCGGCCGGCGGAGTCGCGCTTTTCGGCCTCCAGTTCCCGCCAGCGGGCGCGGGCGGATTCTTCGGACATCTCGGCAGTCGCGCGCAAGGCCTGCGCCTGCATGGGAGAGAGGCGTCCGGCGCGCACCAACCGGTCCAGTTCGGGCAACACCTGTTCAGCCTGCTGCTTCAACTCCCGCAAGAGAAACGCCTGATAACTCTCCTCGAACTTGAGTTCGCCACGCAGCCAGCGGCGCGCGGCTTCGGCCTGCCACCAGCCGTGGTCGGCGTAACCTCCGGCTTCTACGAAGCAGCGGTATTCGGCCACGGTGACGGGGAAGCGACCGATGCGATAGGCGCGGGTGAGGGCGACGGTGTGGACCGGGCGCTCGTCAGCAGAGGCCAGCCGGTCGGCGCGGTCGCTGCCCATGCGGAAAGAGCCGGCGGGCACGTCCACCCACGCCGGTTCAATGAAGGTCACTGCCTTGCCATCTTCTCGGCGGAACGCGCCTTTTCCGGCCAGAATGCGCGGGTCGCCCAGTTTGCCCAGTGCTCTTCCGGCGGCCAGCCGGGCGGGCAGGCGCAGGCGGGGGTTGTGCAGTTGGACCAGCAGGCGGGCGGACACAGCCCGCTGCGCCGGCTCGGCCATTTCCACCCCGGCTTCCAGCGCGCAGCGGGCGGCCAGCGGAGCATTGTGGGGCAGCACGGCCAGGGTGAGGCGCTCGGCGGTCTCCGGCCCCAACAAATCCGGCAAACCGGTGGCCAGCACGGTGGCTTCTTCCCAGCCGGTGCGCGGCGGCTCGGGCAGCGGGTCCCAGCGGCTGCGCACAAAGCGCCAGCGCCGCCACGGCACGCGCCACAGGCGCGGCAAAAGGCGGCGCGCCCACGGGCGGCGGGAAAAGCGGCGGGCCAGTTCGCGGGCGGCAAAGTACTCCTGCAGCAGTTGGTGCTGGAAGCGGACCGTATTCCCCGCGGCGGCCAGCAAACTGCACGAGCAAGCCAGAGTCAGCCAGTCCGGTGCGCCCAGGCCGGGCGGGGCAGTCAGCAGCCGCAGGGCTGCGCCTTTGCGAAAGGCATAGTTCTGGCTGCGGGCCAGCCCGCGCCAGGCCAGGCGGGTCAGGGAGTCGGCAAAGGCCGCGCGCCCGGTGGAGTCCAGTGGCGTGCCGCCGGGCCGGTCGGCTTCGTAATCCAGCCAGCGGGCCACAAACTGCTCGGCCAGCGCGGCGCGATTGCGCGGCAGGCCTCCGGGCAGGCGGGCCAGGTCGGCGATCATCACCAGCCAGAAAGGCACCGTTGCGAGTGGATACAGGTCGCCGCGGCCCTCGCGCCGGTCGCGTTCCAGTTCGTCCCAGAGCGCGTCAGCGCGGGCGGGGTTGCGCTTGCCCAGAAACTCACGGATGCGTTGCTCGTCCATGGCATGGATCAGCAGGCGGGGCAGGGCCAGTCCCTCGCCGTAGTCGGCCTCGCGGCAGGCCACCAGCGCGCGGTTGCCGCCGGGGCGCAGGTGACGGCGCGCAAACTCGCGCCACTGCGCCACCCGCTGGTAGTAGCCCCGGTGGTCCATCTCGTTCAGGCCGTCGGCAAACAGCCACACTCGCCCGGCTTCCAGCGCGCTCTCCAGCCCGTCGTAGCCCACGGCGCGCCGGTAGTGCTCACGCAGAAAAGCCAGCGGGGAGCCGGACTTATGGTCGCTGAGCGAAACAAACAGGGGCAGCGGGGCGGCCGGGGCGGCCAATCGGCGGCGGACGGCGTCGCGGGCCAGTTTGCGCAGCAGGGTGGATTTGCCCGCGCCCGGCTCGCCCAGCAGGGCAAAAGCCGGGTAGGGTTGCCCGGTGGCCGGATCCACTTCGGCTACCGCTTCGCCCAGATCGGGGAAGGTGCGCTGCTCGGCAAACACACCTTTGCCGGGGCCAGACTCGGCGGGCAGAGACAGTCCCACACGCAGGCGCAGGTCCAGTACCATGCCGCCGGCCAGCGGCACAAACTCCTTTTCCTCGCCGGGCCGCAGGGGGTCGGGTATGCGGCTCAACCGGTCCAGATAGGCCGCGATGCGCTCGGAGGAGTCAACATCGGCCAGTTCCGGGGAATGTTCCAGTTTCCGCAGGTAGTCATCCTCGCGCGCCAGCGCTTCGGCGGGGGAAACCGGGGCGGGCCGAAACAGCCAATCCTTTGCCATTTCCTCGCCGGCGTTTTCCACCGCCTTGCCGGCGCCGGTGAGAAAGCGGGCGACGAACCACACCACAACTCCCAACAGCGCCAGCCCGATGACGACCCACACCCCGTATGCGCGGGCTGCCCCCGGCAGACATTTCGCCAGCCCTTCGGTCAGGCACACCTCCAGCGGGTGCGGGGTGGGCGTGGGCGGCGGCGGTGTGCCACCCTGCGCGGGCGCGGCAGCCAGAACGAGCAGGGGCAGCAGGCAGGCAATGCGGCGCATGGGGCGCAAGTATAGACCCGGCGCGCGGGGAGGGCAAATGGCTCCCTCTCGCGTGGCAGACCCGCAGGGTTCTCAAAAAAACCTCGGGCCCGACGCCCTTCCTCCCAAAACCCGCCCGCCGTGTTACCATTGCTACCGGGAAGTATACTAAAATATCCCGGCCATGCCCACCCTCGACGACCTTCTGCACGAATTCCCCGCCTCCTCCCGCGCGCAACTGCGCGCCCTGTGGGAGGCGCTGCCGGCAGACGCGCAGCAGCAACTCTCCCGGCTGCCGCTGGCCCTGCCCGGCGATCTGACCCTGTTCAAGATGCTGGCCAGGATGTCGGCGGCCCAGTTCCGCATGGCCTTCGGGGATAAGCGCGCGGTGGCCATCGTCGGCCCGGCCAACGTGGGCAAATCCACCCTGTACAACCAGTTTGTGCAAGAGAAGTCGGAGCGGGCGCAGGTCAGCCCGATACCCGGCACCACCCGCCACAACCAGCGCAGCGATGCCGGGCTGTTCGCCGTGGTGGACACCCCCGGCGCAGACGCGGTGGGGGAAGTGGGCGAGGCCGAGAAGGAGCACGCCTTCGCTGCCGCCAATCAGGCCGACCTGCTGGTCATTATGTTCGACGCCGTGCAGGGGGTGAAGAGGACCGAGCAGGAGCTGTTCCGGGAGTTGAGCGGGCTGGGCAAACCGTATGTAGTGGCGCTCAACAAGCTGGACCTGGTGCGCGGGGCGCAGGCGGAGGTGCTGGCGAAGGCTGCGGCCAACCTGCACCTCGCCCCGGAGCAAGTGATCGGCATCGCCGCTCGCAGCGGGCAGGACGTGGAGCGCGTGCTGATCGCCATCGCCAAAGCCGAGCCGGCCATTCTGGCCGCGCTGGGCCAGGCCCTGCCCGCCTATCGCTGGCGCCTGGCGTGGACCGCGATCTCCGGGGCGGCCTCCACCTCGGCGGTGATCGCCCTCACCCCCCTGCCGCTGCTTGATTTTATCCCGCTGATCGCCGTACAGAGTTCAATGGTGCTGGGCATCGCCCGCATCTACGACTACAAAATCACCGCCGCCCGCGCCCGCGAACTGGTCGCAGCCTTCGGGCTGGGCTACCTGGGGCGGACCGTCTTTCAGGAATTGAGCAAGCTCGGCGGCCCGCCGGGCTGGGCGCTCTCGGCGGCGGTGGCCTCGGCCACCACGGTGGCCATGGGCTACGCCGCCATCCTGTGGTTCGAGCGCGGCGAGAAACTCTCGACCGGATCGCTGAAGAAGATCACTGCCGTGGTCACCGCCGCGCTGCTGGAGGCGCTCAAGTCGGCCGGGCGCAGGAAGCCCACCCGCAAGGGACTGGAGCAGCGCATCCAGCAGGCGCTGGCGGAGTCTGCGCCGGAAGAGGAACGCGCCGTGCTGGATGCCGCCGCGGCGGCTGATCCGGCCGGGGCGGCCGCAGACCCCGGCCCGGAGGGCGCTGCCTGCGCCTCGTGAAGGGATCCGCCCGGCCAGCCTCCCCGCTGCGCCCACCCGCCCCCTTGCCCCTCATGCCGCCGCTCTCCCCACTCGCCAGGTTGACCGGGCTGGTAGCCGTCGCGCTGCTGTACGCCTTCATCAACGGCTACAATGATAGCGCGATTATCCTGGCCGGGGAGCTTGTCTCACGCGCCATCACGCGCCGCCGCGCGCGGCTGCTGGGGGCGCTGGCAGCCTTCACCGGCCCGCAGTTCTTTGGCGTCGCCATCGCCACCACGGTGGGGCACGGGTTGGTGGACGCCTCGGCCATTGCCCCTGACGTGCTGCTGGCGGCCTCGCTTATCGTGGTGGGCTGGGTGCTGGTCTCCAATCTTCTTCGCATCCCTGCCAGTTCCACCCACGCCTTGCTGGGCTCGTTGGTGGGCGCAGCGATTGTGGATGCCGGGCCGCGGGCCGTCGTCCTGCCGGGCCTGCTGCGGGTAGTGTTGTTCCTCTTTGTGGCCCCGCTGGCCGGCCTGCTGCTGAGCGCGCTGCTCATGCGCCTCACTCTGTTCCTGGCCCGCGGCTCCGGGCCGGGAATCAACCGCCTGTTCCGCCAGGCCTCGGTGCTCAGCACCCTGGCGCTGGGCATGGGGCACAGCGCCAACGACGCGCAGAAGAGCATGGGGATGATCGCCCTGGCGCTCTCGTTGCTGGGCTTTCAAACTACTTTCCACGTGCCGCTGTGGGTGATTCTGAGCGCGGCCGGAGCCTTCAGCCTGGGGATCCTTGCCGGCGCCGGACGCAGCATGCGCACCCTGGCCAGCATGTACCGCATCCGGCCGGTGAACAGCTTCGTGGCCACGCTCTCGGGCGCAGTTGTGATGATCGCCGGGGCGGAACTGGGCGCGCCGCTCAGCACCGGGCAGAGCGTGAGCATGTCTATTGCCGGAGCGGGCGCCGCCGAGCGCATGAACAAAGTGCGCTGGCACATTGTCAACCGGCTGCTGCTGGCCTGGGTGATCACCCTGCCCGGCGCCGCCACCCTCTCCGGGCTGCTGCTACTGCTGGTGCGGCAACTGGGGCTGGCCTGAGGCCGCGCCTGCCGCGCTGAGAGAGATTTCTTTCAGACGCCGTAGCTCCTCGTGCATCTCCGCCGCCGAAGGATAGCGCTCGCTCGGGTCGAGCGCCAGCATCTTGAGCAGCGCAAACTCCAGTTCGGCAGGAATCTCCGGCCAACGCAGGCGGGGACTTTCCGGACTGCCCCGAATCTGTAGCGTGGTCATCAGGTCCTCGCTCTCGGCGTCAAAGGGATGCACCCCCACCAGAATCTCATACAAGACCATCCCCAACAGGTAGACGTCGGTGCGCTGAATGGGCGGCCGGTCGCGAATGTGCTCCGGGGCGCGATAGGCAGCCTGCCCGAAGGGGTGCCCGGGGGAAAACAGGGGCAAACGCGCCAGGCTGACGCCGCCGGGCGCCGGGTCGGTTCCCGGAGCAGCCGGCTGCACTGCAATGTGCTCCGGCGTCAGGCTGCCGTGGAACAGCCCCTGCCGGTGCACGTATGCCAGCGTGTCGGTCAAGTCGCAGGCCAGTTGCAGGCGCGCCGCCAGCGGCTGACCCGCCGCCAGCCACTCGCTCAGAGAGATTCCCGGCGGCCGCGGGCAGACGTACATGAACCAGTCAGACTCCTGCACCAGGCTTTCTGTGACTGCCAGTCTCGGATGGCGCAGGTTACGCCAGATGTCCAGTTCGGCTTCCCAGAGGGCGCGCAGCGGGTCATCAGGCCCGCCGCCCACCACCTGAGCCACCACCGGGCGGCCGTCTGCCAGACACTCGCCGGAATACACCGCCCCGGCGTCGCCGGTGAACAGGATTCTGTGCAGCCGGTAGCCGCCCAGCAGCGCCTGGTCGGCCCGGACCAGGCGGGTGGGGGCAAGCAAGCTCGACCGGGCCTGGCGGCGCGTGTAATACGTGCGCGCGTTATCTGGCAGCGGAAGCGTTTCCAGCGTGCGCCGCATCTGCTCGTCTGGAGCGAACAGAGCCAGCCGGCTGCGCGGCGCGGCCCCGGCAGCAGCGAGCAGAGTGCGCAGCCCGCCGGAATCGGGCGCCGCGCAACGGGCAAGGTCTACCATCACGCGCCCGCCGGGCGCGGCCTCAAGGGCTGCCCGCAAGGCAGCGGCGGCTTGCGGCGCCGTGTTCGCGCCCAGCTCGCCGGCCAGCACCAGCGTCCACAGCGCCTCTGCCTTCTCCGTCAGGGTCTCCAGGCCGTGCGACCGGCCCAGGAACATCTCCAGCCCTTCTGCGCCCACCAGCACCTCGGTGCCGGGGAACCGGACCGCTGCCCAGTGGCGGGCGGCCGCCGCAATGGCATGAATCTGCTCGTCAGAGTGAATCGGGTCGTGATGGACGGTGATCAGCGACTTGACCCGCGCCGGCCCCGCCAGGTCCACCCCGATGATGGCGGAGGAATGGCCCCAGTCCGCCCGGCTGAGCAGCGCGTCGCGCTGGGAGTATTGCGCGTCAAAGGCCAGCGCGTCGGCGTTGGAGAAGAAGCGCCGAACCGCCCGCAGCCTGTCGGGCGGCAGCGGCCACCTGTACTCGCCGTCGCTGGCGTACACAAACACGCTCTCGCCATCGTCAAAACGAAAGGCGTGGGCCCCGCCGGGGTGGTTGAGAGCCAGGCTGGCGACGCTGGTCCGCCCGATCTGGATACTCTCTTCTTCGCTGAGCTGGCGATATTCAAAGTCGGCCTCCATCTGGCCCAGGCCAATGGGGAAATACGTGGGGGCGCTTTGCTGGTGGCTGAGGTAGGCGCGCGGGTCGGCGTTGACGGCATAGAAGATCAGCTTGTTGCCGGGGACATAGGCCGGGGCAAAAAAAGGAAAGCCCATCAAGTGGTCCCAGTGAGCGTGGGAGAGCAGAATGTGGGCAGTTCCCAGGCCCCGGCCAAACCCGCGCGACATCAGCGCCAGCCCCAGCCCGCGTATGCCGCTGCCGCAATCCACAATGATGTGTGCGTCGCCGGAGTCCACTTCCACGCAGGCAGTGTTCCCGCCGACCACCGAACTTACCACCGGGGATAGGCCGGCGATGTAGGCCTGGACCGCGGCCGGGCTGCTCAGGTCCACGCCGCCCGCCCCGCTCAACGCCCGGAACAGCCTGTCTTGAAGTTGGTCAGTGGTCAGGGGGGCGGGGATTGATCCCCGCACCCCCCAGAATTTGACGCGCACGCTCTCGGCCCTTTCCCTACATCAGTCGCATCACGTCCCCCGGCGGGTTCTCCGGCCGGGGTGTGCGGTTGCATGCCGGTCAACCGCATATTGTTCTCCAGATGAGTTCCTTCCGGGCCAGACCGGCGCGGTCTTAAAGACCGCGCCGGTCTATGTGGAGAAGACTTTTCTGGACAGCCATAATTCCACTGAGTCTAACACGGAGAAAGAGCCAGGACAATCTTACGCATATCCCAACGCCTGTAGCACCGTGCGCAGTTGCGGGAGGGTTATGCTGTCCTGCAGCACCTCTGGCGGCCAGCTTTCCGGGCGGCGCAGATCCAGCCAGGCCACGGCGGCGATGGCATACACGCTGTTCGCTTCCGGCTCGGGTTCGTGCCCCGGGCGGGCCTCCCCGCCCAGCGGGGTGCAGAGGTAGGTCGCCATCGTCTGGCGACTGCCTGGCCACTCCTTGACGAATTCGAGCAGCAGCCGCTCGACCCGGACCTCCAGCCCGGTCTCCTCGCGCATCTCCCGGCGAACGCAGTCCTCGGGGCTTTCGCCCGGCTCGTGCCCTCCGCCGGGCAGCAGCCAGTAGGCCCGGCTGTTGTCGTGGTGACGGTGCTGGACCAGCAGAAGCTGGTGATTCTGCACGATAGCGCCCTGGTATCGCGTTCTGCTCATCTTGACTTTTCGCTCCCAGATAGGATATTATTCACAGCATGAATAACTCTTATTCAGGCCCTGAAACATACTATTCGCGCTGGCTGACCCCGGCGCTGCAGTCCGCTGTCGAGGACCATCCGGTGGTCGTCCTGACCGGCGCCCGACAGGTTGGCAAGAGCACCCTGCTGCTAAACGCGGCGCCTTTCAACACCTGGCGCTTCCGCACCATGGATGATTTTGACGTCTTGCAGCAGATTCGACGCAGGCCAGAGGCTCTCTGGGCCGGCGCTGATCGGATAGTGCTAGACGAGGTGCAAAAGGCGCCCGAGCTTCTGCCGGCCATCAAGCAGGCGGTCGACCTGCAAGCAGGCCGATTTCGCTTTGTCCTCTCTGGCTCGGCCAATCTGCTGCTGATGCGGCAGGTAAGCGAAAGCCTTGCAGGCCGGGCGGTGTACTTTGTGCTGGCTCCCATGACCCTGGGAGAAATCCAGGGCGATACCCCGCCCGCACTGCTGGCGCGCGCCCTTGCCGGTGATTGGCCGGTGGAGCAAACGCTGTCCGACCCGCCCCCGGATCCGGTCCCGCTGCTGTTGCGCGGCCTGCTTCCGGCCCTGCTCAGCCTGCGGTCGCCCGTCGCGTGGGTGCGCTGGTGGGACGGTTATGTTACTACCTACCTCGAACGCGACCTGCGCCAGATTTCTCAAATAGATGCCCTGCTGGACTACCGGCGCGTGATGGGCCTGCTGGCCCTGCGCACAGGCCAGTTGTTCAATCAGTCCGATATTGCCCGCGACGCCGGCATCTCACAGGCGACCGTCCATCGTTACTTGAAACTGCTGGAAACTACCCATCTGTTCGAGCGCCTGCCGGCTCATACGTCCGGCCGGACACAGCGGCTGGTCAAATCCCCCAAAGCGCTGTGGACAGATCCAGGGCTGGCCGTGTTCCTTGCCGGCTACTTCGACGAGTCCAGCCTGCGGCAAGCGCGGGAGCTGGGCAGTTTCTTTGAAACATTCATCTTCCACCATTTGCGCGTGTTGACCCAGATGCTCACTCCGCCAGCGCGGCTGCACTTCTGGCGAACGCACAGCGGAACAGAGGTGGATTTCGTAATCGAGCACGGGCGCCGCCTGCTGGGTGTAGAGGTCAAGCTCACAGATCGGCCCGGCTATGGCGATGCCGCCGGGCTGAGGGCCTTTCTGGCAGAGCACCCTGCGGCCGCCGGAGGCCTGCTGCTGCACAGCGGCCGGGAGGTGCGGCGGCTGGATGAAAAGATTGTGTCCGTGCCGTGGACGGCGGTGACAGGTTAAATAAGCGCCTCCACCAGCCGCACGGTCAGCGCCTTCACCTCGCTGCCTCCCGCGGTCACCGGCCCCATGCAGGCCGGGCAGCCGTCGCGGCAGAGGCAGCGGTCGCGGCAAGGGCAGCGGGCGACCAGCGTCTGCGCGCCGCGCAGCGGTTCGCCGTGCAGTTGGTACGGGCGTTCGGCGAAGCCGAGGCCGCCCGGCCGGGGGCAGGCCATGGAGAAACACAGTGCGAATCGATCATCTGCTCTGGCCGGAAGGCATTCGGGCCTGAAAAAGTATAACTTCCCGGTTTCAGACCCTAAGGGTCTCGAAGACCCTTAGGGTCTTGACGGAACTTATTCTTTTACGGACCCTTCGTGATAAACTTGAAGTCAAGCATGGCGTTCTGCCGGAAGAGATAGAAGAGATTCTGTTGGGTCGCCCTGTCTTCCGGCGCGGCGAGAAGGGCAGGCGCAACCGCAACGAGCATCTGCACTATGCGCTTGGCCAGGCGGAAGACGGGCGTTACCTGATTGTGGTCTTCATTCTCAAGCCGGGCAATCAGGCATTGGTGATCTCGGCCCGCGACATGACCGAACGTGAGCGTCGTTCCTATCGGAGATTCCGACCATGAAACCGAAGATTCCGGAATTTGACACTTTCGAGGATATCGCTGAGTTCTGGGATACCCATGACTTCTCCGATTACATTGACGAGACCGAACCGGTAGAGATAGAGGTGAATCTCGGCAACCGGCTCGTCGGCGGGCGCATTTCTGTGCTGGAGAAATCCGCCGCCGTGTGCCCGGTGGACGGCAGCGAGTTGTTGCGTGCAGAGGTTGACTACACTCGCTGGAGCAGAGGCCATCCGCTGGTCATCCGGCGCGTGCCCGTTCGCGTCTGCGACTCCCACGGCCACCGCTTCGTTGCGTCGGAAGTCGCACGGGAGATTGAGGCAACCTTTGAACGGGATTGGATGGGGCAGTTGAAGCCGGAGGAGATGATTGTGACGCCAGTGGTGACGCTCAGAGTGCCGGCCTGAAATCAACCGGCAGTGCCGCCGGGCAAGAGCACCTCGTTGGGATAGATCGCACGCGAAGTGGATTTTCGGGAGGTCAGAGGGATGACGTTGACAACCGGGAGCAGTTGGTTGATTCGCTCCTGACTGACGACTAGCACCGGGCGTCTGCCAGCCTGCTCTGCTCCCTGCGTGGGGTCAAGTGAGGCGAGAAAAACGTGCCACTGATACTTCATCGGGCCGGTTCCCACCATTCGCCGTCCACTGCGGCAAAAGCGTCCATCGTCTCGCGCAGGTCGGCCATGAAGAGGGGATCACGGGCGGCTTCTTCCATCTCATCCAGCAGGCCGGTCATGTCGTCGGACGGGGCGTGCTGTTCCAGAATCGCCTCTACCAGCGCGAATTCCTCTATCGGCAGAAGAACGGCAACCGGATGGCCGGCCGCGTCAGTAATAAACTGCCGTTTGAGAGCAATGGTGGCTATACCTGCTTCGGAAGTCAGCATCTTCAACAACCTCCTCTCTGGCGAGATTGTACTGCCTGTGCAGTCAGGTGACAAGCGCCTCCGCCAGTCTCACCGTCAGCGCCTTCACCTCCCCGCCGCCCGGCCCGACCGGGCCGACGCAGGCCGGGCAGCCCTCCCGGCACGGGCAGCGCGACACCAGGGTCAGCGCCCCGCGCAGCAGTTCGTCCTGCAACTGGAACAGTCGCTCGGCAAAGCCCAGCCCATCGGGCATCCGGTCATAGATGGTGATGGTCGGGCCGCCGCTCTCGCGCGAGCGGGCCTCGGTGACCGCCCCCAGGTCGCGCGGGTCGCACATCAGGTACAGCGGCGCGAGGTTGCCCAGCGCGTGGGCCAGCCCGCCCAGCGCCGAGCGGGCGCCGATCTGGCCTTCCACCCGGGCATGGCAGGAGGGGCAGAGCGTGAGCAGGTTGTCCAGCGCATTGGCCTGCTTG
>CAYZNA010000026.1:0-7339 GCA_964478665.1 uncultured Anaerolineales bacterium | reverse complement strand
GCTTGTAGTTTTCATTCTCGCCGGGCAGGTAGCCAAATTCGCGGAAGGGCCGCATGTGAAGGATGTGGTGCTGGCGACCCCCTCCCCGGCCCTCCCCCGGCGCGGGGGAGGCGGGTTCGGGCAGTTCGCACTGCTGGCAGTGGTAGCCGTCGCGGGCGCGGGCGGCGTCGCGCATGGCCGGTCAGTTGGGGCCGTAGTCGTTCGGGCGCAGCATGATCCCGGCGAGCTGCAATTGCTCCACCGTCTCGTCTGCCAGCCACAGCCAGTAGCCGGTGGTTTCAAAGACGCGCTCGGGCAGGTCAATCGGGCCGTAGCCCAGCGTTTCGTGGGTATAGCGCCGAATCTGGCGATAGCCGGTGGCGCGCGAGCGCACCAGCACAGTTCCCCACGCGCGACGCGCCGGGCGGGATTCGTCGGCATCGCTCACGCCGGTCACGTCCAGTTCTGCCGACTCGCTGGCGCGGGTGTAGTAGTCCACCTCGGTTGCCTGCACCTGCGCTAGACCATTCTCCCAATCCAGAGTCTCCACCAGGAATTGGCGCCCCTCGTGCAGGTACACGGCGCCCTCGTGCACAAAGATCGGCGCGGTCTCGCGGTCAACCTCGCCAATGACCTGCGGCCGGCCGGCGCTCAGGTCCTGAATCACCACGGCATCGCCGCCGGCCCGGCGCAGCGAGAGGCCCCCGGCGGGGTAGCTGTCGGCCACCCACCGGTAATTCCCGCCGGAGTAGTGCAGCTCGCGCGCCTCGGCCAGCACGTCCAGAATGGGGGACACGTCGCCGTACCTGCCGAAGGTCTCCCCGCGCCGGAAGGGCAACTCAAAGGCCGCGCAGCGCAGATGGTTGACCAGAATGGCCAGGTTATCCGGGTTGATCAGCCCGTGCTCCGGGGAGGACTCAAACAGATAGCCGGGGTGCAGGGCGATGTATTGGTCGAGTGGCGCGCCCGACAGCACCAGCACCGCCGCCGAGGTTTCCGCGCGGCGCCCGGCCCGCCCGGCCTGCTGCCAGACGCTGGCAATGCTGCCGGGGTAGCCGGCGATCACCGTCGCCCCGAGCTGGCCGATGTCCACCCCCAGCTCCAGCGCGTTGGTGGCCACCACCCCGCGCACCGAGCCATCGCGCAGCCCACGCTCGATCTCGCGCCGCTCCAGCGGCAGGTAGCCGCCCCGGTAGCCGCGCACCGTCCGCGGGTCGCTCCCGGACCGCTCGACTTCGTCGCGCAGGTAGCCCAGCAGCACTTCGGTCGTTAGCCGGGCGCGGGCGAACAGCGCGGTCTGGGCGCCGTCGCGCAAAAACGCCCCGGCGATGTCTTTGCTCTCGAGGGTGTAGGCCCGCCGCACGCCGAGGGCCGGGTCCACCACCGGCGGGTTGTACAGGATGAGCACCTTTTCGGCGCGGGGTGAGCCGTCGGCATCCGGCGGGATCAGCGTCAGCGGGGCCTCGATCAGCTTTTCGCCCAGCTCCCCCGGGTTGGCAATGGTGGCGGAGGCCAGCAGGAATTGCGGCGCCGACCCATAGAAGCTGCACAGCCGCCGCAGTCGCCGGATTACGTTGGCCATGTGCGAACCGAATACCCCGGTATAAGTGTGCATCTCATCCAGCACCACAAAGCGCAGGTTCTCGAAGAACTCGGCCCAGCGCGGGTGGTGCGGCAGGATGCCGGTGTGCAGCATGTCCGGGTTGGTGATCAGCACCCGCGCCTCGCGGCGGATGGCAGGGCGCTGGCGCGGTGGGGTGTCGCCGTCGTAGACCCGGACCGGGATTTCCCAATCTCCGATCTCCAATCTCTGCTCACTGGAGATTAGAGAGTGGAGATCGGAGATTGGAGAGTGGAGAGTGGAGAGTGCGGCGGCCTGGTCCTGGGCCAGTGCTCTGGTGGGGAAGAGGTACAGGGCGCGGGCGTCGGGGTCGGCCAGCAGGGTGTTCAGCACGGGCAGGTTGTAGCACAGGGTCTTGCCCGAGGCCGTGCCGGTGACTACAGCCACGTTCTGGCCGGCCAGCGCGGCCCGCAGGGCGCGGGCCTGGTGCAGGTACAGGCTGGCGATCCCGCTTCGGGCGAGGGCCGCGATCAGGGCGGGGTGCAGCTCGGGCGGGAATTCGGCGGTCCGCGCCGGGCGGGGGGGCAGGCGCTGCCACGCGGCCACGTTCTTCATGAAAGCGGGGTCCAGCCGCAGGCGATTGAGGGTGGTTTCGACGGGCATCGAGTTGGTCCGCTCCGGTCAGGCCCTAATGATACTCGTGGAGGGGGTGGTCATCAAGCCTGCGTGCCTGCGTCGCGAAGAATCTCACGCCAGGGGAGAGTGTTATAATGTGTGGGCGGAATTTCCGAAATTCCTCCCAGGGAGAACTGACCATGACATCCACCACTGTGCAGATTCGTAGCAAGGGAGTGCTCACCCTTCCGGTAGAACTCCGTCGCCGCTATGGCTTTAATGCCGGTGACGCGTTTACGTTGATAGATCTCGGCGACGGGGCTTTTCTGCTGACGCCGCGTGCGTCCTCAGTGGCCCGGCTGGGGAATCAGGTGGCCCGAACTCTGGACTCGGAGGGGGTATCTCTGGGAGAGATGTTGAAAACTCTGGACGAGGAACGTGAGCAATACTACCAGGAACACTATATCCAGGCCTGATCTGTTTCTGGACAGCAGCGCATTATTCGCCGGCGTTGTCTCGGACACCGGAGCTGCGCATGCTTTGCTGCTTCTCGGGGAAACTGGTCTGATCGCACTGATCGTCTCGGAACAAGTCATTGCCGAAACCGAGAGGGCGCTGGCGCGCAAAGGCCCTGCCGCCCTGCCTTACTATCGCGAGGTACTGCGCAGTACAGGCTTACGAATTCTTCGTGACCCATCCCCCGATGAAGTGCAGGCCCACATGGGCCTCATTTCCCATGCCGCAGACGTGCCCATTTTGCTGGCGGCCATGAAAGCCGGGGTGGACTTTCTGGTCACCCTCAACCGCCGGCACTTCCTCGACGATCCGGAGGTAGCCGCCCGCTCAGGATTGCGCCTCGGCACGCCGGGGGACGCGCTGGCGTGGGTCCGGGGCCGGCTGGCCGGGGCAACGGAATCCCCTCCCCGCTTCCTGAGGTAGAATGGCCGCCAGGATTCGCTGAAACTGAGGTGCAAGATGACCGTGATAGAAAAACTGGTTGAGCCTGCCACGACGCAATCGCCGCCGCTGCCGCTGCGCATGAGCTACGAAGAATTCCTGGCCTGGGCCGACGAAGACACCCACGCCGAATGGGTGGAGGGGGAGGTGATTGTTCAGATGCCACCGAAAGATCGCCATCAATACGTTGCCCGCTACCTCTCCACTCTTCTTGATCTGTTCGTCTCAATCTTCCGGTTGGGGCAAATACGCTTCGCCCCGCTGGAAGTGAGACTCGGCCCGGACGGCCCCTCCCGCGAGCCTGATCTGCTTTTCGTCGCCACGGCCCACCTGCACCGGCTGACCCCCGACCGGCTGGAGGGCGCAGCCGACCTGGTAGTCGAAATCGTCTCCGACGACAGCGTCACCCGCGACCGGGTGGACAAGTTCGATGAATACGAGGCGGCCGGGGTGCGCGAGTACTGGATCATTGACCCGCGCCCGCGCCGCCAGCGCGCCCTGTTCTATCAACTGGACGAGCATGGCCTGTACCGCACTGTTGCCCCCGACGCCGAAGGGCGGGTTCACTCGGCGGTGCTGCCCGGCTTCTGGCTGCGGCCGGACTGGCTGTGGGCCGAAGAACCCCCCGCGCCGCTCCGGGCGCTGGCGCAGATTGTGGGGATTGAGAAACTGATGGAGGCCGTGAGAAGCGCGTGACCGCACCCGACCCGTGGTCCCAATGGCTCCTTCACGGTCGCTTCGGCGGCGACCCGGGTCGGATGCAGGCCGTACTGGAGGTTCTGTACCCGGTCCGGGACCGGGTGCTGGAGAACGCCCGCCTGGGCGAGGGCGAAACCCTGCTGGATGTGGGCTGCGGCGATGGGCTGATCGCCTTCGGCGCGCTGGAGAAAGTCCCCTCGGCGGGGGTGATCTTCAGCGATATTTCACAGGACCTGTTGGACCGCTGTCGCGCGCTGGCGGCCGACATGGGCCTGCTGGGCCGCTGCCGCTTCCTGCGCGCCGCGGCCGACGACCTCTCCGACCTGCCGCAAGGCTCGCTGGATGCGGTCACCACCCGCTCGGTGTTGATCTACGTCGAGGCCAGAGCGCAGGCCTTCGCTGAGTTCTATCGCCTGCTGCGGCCCGGCGGGCGGCTTTCCATCTTCGAGCCGATCAACCGCTTCTGCTATCCCGAGCCGCCGGACCGCTTCATGGGCTACGACGTGACGCCGGTCGCCGCCGCGGTGGACAAAGTGAAGGCCGTGTTTGCGCGCCTGCAGCCGGCCGGCTCCGACCCCATGCTGAACTTTGACGAACGCGACCTGCTGGCACTGGCCGAAACGGCCGGCTTCCGGGAGATTCACCTCGAGCTGCGGGCCGAGATCAGGCCGCCGCGCGACCGCGACTGGGAGCGCCTGCTGCACACTCCCGGCAACCCCAGAATCCCCGATCTGGCGCAGGCCATGCAGCACAGCCTCACCCCGGCGGAGGCCGCGGCCCTCGCCGCCCACCTCCGCCCGCTGGTGGAGGCCGGGCAGGGGGTCAGCCGCTCGGCAGTGGCCTATCTGTGGGCGGCCAAAGGCCAGACCTCACAGGTCTTTGAGACCTGTGAGGTCTGACCTGTCTCAACAAACCTGCTACGGCGTCACCCGGTCCACCGCCGCGTACAGGTCCAGAATGCCCCAACCGAAGGTGTTGTTGGGCACGCCCCGGCGCGGCTCCGGCGGGCAGTCCTGGCTGCTGCGTTTGTGGACCGCGGTCAACTCGAACAGATTCTCGGTCCAGTCAATGTTGCCCACCAGCCGGGGCTGCGCCTGCCACACCAGCGCCACGCCGCCGGCCACGTGCGGCGTGGCCATGCTGGTGCCGGACCAGCCGGACTGGTAGCCGCCACCCGGCACTGCGCCGCGAATGCTCTGCCCCGGCGCGGAGATGTCCGGCTTGAGGCGGTTGCTGCCGTCGCGCGTCACCGGGCCACGGCTGCTAAAGCCGGCGATGGCGTCGCTGGAGGTGGTCGCCCCGACCGACACCGAAGCATCGTAGATGGCTGGCGGGTCGTACACGCTGCCGCAGGAGGAGCCGGAGTTGCCGGCCGCCACCGCCGGGAAGATGCCGGCCGCCCGCACCGCTTCCACGATGGCTTTCAGGGTGTCCGTCGAGCAGCCCTCGGAGGCCGGGCAGCCCCACGAGTTGTTGATCGAGTCCGGCGCCAGCGAGGGGTCTCCCTGGCCCGGGTCGCCGCCGATGGGATAGGGCGCGATCAGCCACTCGAAGCACTCGGTGTAGGTGGCCGGGGTGCCGTTGCCGCCGGTGTCCATGTTGCGGCAGCCGATCCATTTTGCGCCGGGGGCCACGCCCACCTGATTGGCGCCGCCGTCGTCGCCAACCATCTGGCTGGTGGTGAAGGTGCCGTGCCCGTGCGGGTCCACCGGGGTGGGCGAGTGCTGGCTGGTGGCGTCGTGCCAGTTGTAGTTGTGGTCGGCGGTGAAGCCATCCCAGCCACGGTAGTGGTTGAGCAGCGAGGGGTGATCCCAGTCCACGCCGGTATCGGCGTCGGCCACCACCCGGCCCTCGCCGCGATAGCCCAGCGCCCAGACCTCCGGGGCCTTGACGCGGGCCACGTTCCACTCCACGGTGCCGGGGGCGGCGTCCACGCCGGTCTGCGCGGGCAGGTCAGTGTGCACGGTGGGGTTGGCGTCAATGCGGGCCACGTCGGCGCGGGCGGCCAGGGCCAGCATCAGCGCGCGGTCGCCGGTGACCATGATCATGTTGACGATGTAGAACGGCTGGTAAGGCGCGCCCCGACCGTCCAGAAAGGCGCGGATGGGCGCCTGCGTGCGGCTGGCCGTGGCCCGCAGCACGTCCACCACAAAGCGGCCTTTCTCCAGTTTGGCGGGCAGGTCGGCCGCCGGGCTGAGGTCAGCCTGCGCGGCCAGCACCACCAGCGCCTCGGTGCGGCCGCCGGCCGCGGTCCCGGCCAGCACCAGCGGGGCGATCCTGTCGGCGGCGGCGGCCGTCCCTGCGGATCCGCTCAGCGGAATGAGCGCAATCAGCAGGGCTAAGACGGAAACAAGGTGGAACAGCTTTCGTGAAGTCATGGCATCTCCTTTTGGTGAGGTGGCCGGCCAGCCCCCAACTTGCGTCTGGCCGATGACCGGATTGTAGCCTGCGACGCGCCAGAGCGCAACCGGGCGATCCATCGTGCTATAATCGGCGGCAGGCGGAGTCGGGACGAACCCCGGCCCACCCGCCCGGACTGGCAATCTGCTGAGGTAAAGGCATGCCCTCCCCCTTTCCCGGAATGGACCCGTGGCTGGAGCATCCGGCCATCTGGCCGGATGTACACATCGGGTTGATCGGCGCGCTGCGACGGGCGCTCGGCCCGGTCTTGCGCCCGCGCTACTACGTGGCCGCCGGCATCCACACCTACATCCTCGCCCCTCCCTCCCACCCGTGGCGCATCCGCTACCCGGACGTGATGGTGGTGGATACCCCCTTCGGCGGCCGCGCGCCGGCCCCGGCGGGAGTGGCGGTGGTCAAGCCGGTCGTGGTGAACGTTCCCATCCCGGAAGAAGTGCAAGAGAGCTATCTGGAAGTGCGTGAGGTCGGCACGGGCAAGGTGATCACCGTGATCGAACTGCTCTCCCCGACCAACAAGCAGCCGGGCGATGGTCGGGAGACCTACCTCGCCAAACGGAACGCGATCTTTGCCACCCGCACGCATCTGCTGGAGATTGACCTGCTGCGAAACTGGGAGCCGATGCCGTTCTGGGGGGACGGCCGGGGCAGCCACTATCGGGTGCTGATCCGCCGCGGTGAGCAGGGCGAACACGCCTACCTGTACGCTTTCACCGTCCGCGACCCCATCCCGCGTTTCCCGCTGCCGCTTCAGCCCGGCGACGCGGAGCCGGCGCTGGACCTCAAACCCCTGCTGGATCAAGTGTACGACGAGGCCAGCTACGATTTGCGGGTGGATTACTCCGCCCCGCCCACACCCCCATTGGCGGAGGCCGACGCCAGTTGGAGCGCGGCAGTGCTCCAGCTTTGAGCGACGCAGCCTTCCAGCCCTCATTGCCGGAATCGAACGCGGTCCGCGGCCCGGCGGCCACCCATCCCGGAGGCCGTGGCCCTTTTTCTGTAGTTCTCCAGACAAGTTCCTTCCGGGCCAGACCGACGCGGTCTATGTGAAAAAGGGCAATACCGCATAACTTACTATCGCCGACCGGACCTGACCCCCCGGCCCGGTCT
>CAYZNA010000025.1:10879-18758 GCA_964478665.1 uncultured Anaerolineales bacterium | reverse complement strand
TTCTCTGCCGACCGGATATCGCCGGGCTTGAAATCGCGGGGCGAGAAGTAGCGGCTCGGATCGGCGATATCCACCTCTTCCCCCATTTGCTTGAGGATGACGAGGGCCGTGGTTTTGGCTTCCATCGAGAGTGCGCCCGGCTTCTTCACCTGCTGCCACAGGTACGCAATCACTGCCGGGCTGCGCAGGCGCTCGACGAGCAGCATGAGGGTTTCGCGCTCAGCTTCCGGCGTACCCTCCATGCGCTTGACCAGCGCGTCCAGTACCGGGTGAGCGCCCACTTCGGCCATGAGCGCCTGCACGCTCGCGTGCAGTCCGTTCGCATCCAGCTCGCCGCGCGCGTGGCGGTCGAAGAGCGCGTCCAGACGCGGACGCGTCAGGAGGCGCGGATCGAACCGGGGGGTTTTTGTCTTTTTGGATTTGCTCATGGGGGATCTCCTTCGGCCACGATTATAGCGCAAATGCCGCCGCCCACGCCAGGATGCTCATACGGGCGCTCAGATGGCCGGGAAAGTTGCCCGAGATAGTGCTGGAGGTGGAACAGTTCTGCCGTCAACATCGCTGCACGCCGGCGACGGGCCAGCGCAAAGCAACACCCCCATTTGACCATTCTTCGCCATTCTCTTACAATTCCCCCACTCATCATCCACCACTTACCACTTACCACCTACCACTTACCACTTACCACCTACCACTTACCATTCCCTACCTTCGGTCATTCCGCATTCCCCCTGCCCCCATGCGACTCTGGCGCCTCACCCAATCCAATCCACTCTCCCTGCGGCTGGCCGCTGACGCTCGCCTGGGTCGCACCGATTATGTAGACGACCAGATCTGGGAGTTGACCCTGGCCGGGGGCGACCCGCCGGCGCTGGCCCTGCAAACCACCTACGGCCTGCGCGCGCGCAGCATGCGCCTGTTCCCCACCTTCCGCGAGGGGGACACCGTGGTGACCGACCCGGCCGAGTTCGCCGAGCCGCCGGCAGTGGAACAGTTCTTGGTCAACTACCTGCGGCTGCGCTTCCAGCCCTTCGCCGGCGTGCAGGTAATAGCCGAATACTGGGCGCCGGAGTCGCACGCAGTGGCCGGTCGTTTCACGGTTTCCAACGTGGGGGAACTGGGGCGCACCCTGCGACTGCGGCTGAGTGCGGTGCTCAAGCCGGACGAGAATCCGCAGGTGATGGCGTCCAACAAGATCAACAACGTGGTGGTGCTGGACGGGCACACCACCAATCTGCACCCGGTGGTCTTCATGCCGGGCGGCGCTGCGCTGGATGCTGCGCCGTTCGCCTCCCTCTTTCGGGAACTGCAACTGGCGCCGGGCCAGAGCGAGGCGCTGGCCTGGGGCCACGGCGGGCTGAGAGACCCCTCCGCCTCGCTGGGCCTGGCGCGCGATGTCGCCAATCGCGACTGGGAGGGCGAGATTGCCCGGCTGGAACTGCTCAACGCCGGCCTGCCGGAAATCCATACCGGGGACCCGGATTGGGACGCGGCTTTTGCCTTTGCCTTCAAAGTGGCCCTGCAAAGCTATCTTGGCCCCACCGACCACCTGCCTTACCCCTCTTTTGTGTTCAGCCGCCTGCCCGACCGTGGCTACTCCCGCCGGGGCGACGGCGCCGACTACAACTGGCAGTGGGACGGCCAGGTTGCCACCGAGGCCTACGTCAACCTGCCGCAAGTGGTGCGAGTAGCCCCCGATCTGGCAAAAGGCGTGATCCGTAACTGGCTGGCGGTGCAAGCCCCGGACGGCTTCATAGATTGGAAACCGGGGCTGGCCGGCCAGCGCAACAAGGCCCTGTGCATCCCGCTGCTGGCCAGTCTGAGCTGGATCGTTTACGAGCACACCGAAGACCCGGACTTTCTGGCCGAGGTCTACCCCGGGCTGTTGCGGTTTGTGCTGCTGTGGTTCACCCGCGACTACGACCGCGACAGGGACGGCGTGCCGGAGTGGAGCCATACCATCCAGTCGGCCTTTGACGACCAGCCCTCCTTCGTCCGCTGGCGGCGCTGGGCGCAGGGCGCCGACATCACTTGCGCCGAGTGCCCCGACCTGGCCGCCTACCTGTACCGCGAATGCCGCGCCCTGGGCGTGATGGCCCGCCTGCTGGGCCACGAGCAGGACGTCGAGGGGCTGGAGGAGCGCGCCGAGACCCTGCGGGCGGCAGTAGAGGCCATGTGGAATCCGCGCACGGCCAGCTATCATTTTGTGGACCGGGACCATCACGAGAGCACGCCGGGCGCCTTTCTGGGAGAGGGGCGGGGCAGCTTCTTCCTCGAGGTGGGGCGGCGCTTTGTCCCCTCCGGGCGGGTGCTGGTGCGCTGCTTCGGCCCGCAGGAAGCCCGCCCGCCACTCCAGGTGGTAGTGCGCGGGCGGGGGCGGCGCGGACGCCACCGGGTAGAGACCCTGTCCGGGCGGGAGGCCACGTGGTATTGGGGCATGGGCACCGTCGAAACCTCAAAGCTTTACCGCGACGTCGAGTCGGTGGAAATTCAGGGCCTGCCGGACGATTTCGCCGCCGACGTGCTGATCGCCGACTACACCCGCCAGGACCAGACGCTGCTGCTGCCGCTGTGGGCCGGCATCCCCGGCCCGGAGCGCGCCGCCGAGCTGGTGCGCAAGACCATCCTCGACCCCCGGCGCTACTGGCGGCCCCACGGCATACCGAACTGCTCGGCCCAGGACCCGGCCTACAAACCAGACAACCGCGAGGGCAGCGGCGGCGTGTGGATGGTGTGGAACACCATGATCGGCGAGGGGCTGGTTGAGTCCGGGTTTCGCGCCGAGGCCGCCGAACTGGTCGCGCGGCTGATGAGCGGGGTGCTTCACAGCCTGAAGACCGAGAAGGCCTTTCGGGAGGCCTATAACTCGGATCAACTGGAGGGGCTGGGCGACCGCGATTACCTGTGGGGCGTGGCGCCGGTGGGGCTGTTCCTGAAAACGCTGGGCGTGCGGGTAATCTCGCCGCGCAAGGTGTGGGTTTCCGGGCGCAACCCTTTCCCGTGGCCGGTCACGGTCAAGCACAAAGGCGTCACGGTGGAGAAGACCGCCGAAACCACCCGCGTGTACTTCCCTGGCGGGGGCAGCTTTGAGACTCCGGACGACCGGCCGCAATTCGTGGAGATGCCGGAGTGACCCGGCCGCGGGCGCGCAGCAAATCCTGGACAAAACCCCCTGCCCCCGGTATAATCCTGCCCCGCAAATGGTTTGATTTTTCTGGAGGAACACCTTGGCGAACACAACATCCGCAAAAAAGCGCATCCGCTCCACAGCGCGCCGCACCGGCTACAACATCCTGATCCGCAGCCGCAGTCGCAGCGCCGTGAAGCGCGCCCGGCTGGCCCTTGCCGCCGAAGAACTGGCCGGCGCGCGCAAGGCCACCCTGGCCGCCATTGGCGAGCTGGACCGGGCCGCACAGAAGGGCGTGATTCATCCCAACAATGCCGCCCGTCGCAAGTCCCGGCTGATGAAGAAGCTGAACGCGCTGCAAGAAGCGGCAACGGCGTAGCCAGCTCTGCGCCGGCGCCTCAATGGCGTGGAAGTCCGTGGCGAGCCACACTGGCCCGCCATTTGTGTTTAACTCCCCCTGGTTCTGACTTCACCCTTCCCGAATTAGAACATTTGTGCTAAACTGGGGGCGGTTCGATCTTTGCCCCTGCCGGTACCCCTCCCCCGGTCGCCGCCCCCCGGCGCGCCTCCTCCCTGCCCCGGCAGGCCCCCCTCCCGCCCGCAGGGGCCATCCCGTGCTCGTCGCCCGCCGGGCGCCGGCCGTCAGGGGTCACATCATGAATCGCCAGATGCTCAACTTTCAGGCCGACCGCATCGAAAGCGTACTGGCCTCCCATCGCGTGCCGGCACGGGTGGAGGGCGGCTCGGTCACGCCGCGCGCAGTGCGCTTCCACCTCAGCGCGGGCGCCGGGGCGCGCATCTCGCGGGTGCAGGGGCTGAGCGAGGAACTGGCCCTGGCCCTGGGCAGCAGCCAGGTGCGGCTGGCGCGCGAGGGCAACGCTCTCACGCTGGAGGTCCCGCGGCCGGACGCCGAGCCGGTGCTGCTGCCGGCCTTGCTGCGCCAGTTGGGGGGAGGGCTGCCGCCGCTCACTGCCGTGCTCGGGCTGGGCGCAGATGGGTGCCCACTGCTCGTCCGCCTGACCTCGCCGGAGGTGGCCCACATGCTGGTGGCGGGCACCACCGGCTCCGGCAAGACCGAACTGATGCGCACCATCCTCCTCTCGCTGGCTCTGGGCAACCGCCAGTCGCGCTTGCAGATTGCGCTGATTGACCCCAAGGCGCGCGGCCTGCTGCCGCTCAGCGACCTGCCCCACCTGATCAGCGAGCTGGTGGCTTCGCCGGGGGCCGCGGTGGCCCTGCTGGCCCGGCTGGCCGCCGAAATGGAGCGCCGCGACGCGCAGGGGGTGAGCGAGCCGCACATCCTGATCGCAGTGGACGAGCTGCTCGACCTGCTGGCCTCGCCGGTCGGGGGGCGGGAGGCGATCCCGCTGCTGACCCGGATCGCAGCGCGCGGGCGCCAGGCCGGGCTGCACCTGCTGGTCGGGGCGCAGCGCCCGGCCGCGGCCGCGGTCGGCGGGCTGCTCAAGGCCAACTTCCCGGTGCGGCTGGTGGGGCGGGTGACCTCCGCCGAGGATGCGCGGGTAGCCACGGGTCAGGCCGGGACCGGGGCGGAGAAGCTGGCCGGGCGCGGCGATTTTCTGGCGGTCGCCGGCAGCGGCGTGCACCGCTTCCAGGCCGCCTATGTGCCGGCCCGCGACTGGGCCAGGCTGCATCGGAGCACACGCACAAGGAGAGAGCCATGAAAGCGAAGTACCTGTGGTTGGTCGTGTTGGTGGCCTTTGCCGTGACCCTGGCGGTTGTGGTCGGGCAACGGCTGTCCGCCGAGGCGATGGCGGTGGTGGTAGGAGTGGTGGCCGGGGTGGCAGCCAGTATCCCCACCAGCCTGATCGTGGTGTGGGTCGCCGCGCGCAGTTCGCCGGCCCGCGCCGGGGAGGCGTTCCGGCCCGCGGCCGCCCCGCCGCCGGTGGTGGTCGTCCAGCAGCCGGTGGCCCCGGCTCAGCCGGTCATGCCGGCGGCGCCCTACCTGCCGGCCGGCGCGTACGGCGCCGCTCCCTACCCCGCCCGCCGCGAGCGCAGCTTCAACGTGCTGGGCGGCGCGGAGTTGGACGATTGATCGCACCGGGCTGACAGGTCCGCTTCGAGCAGCCCCGTCAGCCCGGCCTGGCCCCACCGCCCGCCCGGAAAGCGGGCCGTTTTCGTGTTACAATCGCGCTCTCAGACACCCGGAGACCCTATGTTTGAGCGCGACCTTGCCATCATTGCCAGCCAGATTCACAGCGCCCTGTCCGAGTTGGGCATTCCCGACCCGGGCGAGATCAACTGGGTGCCCACCCCGTTCGCCGGGCAATGGGGCATCTCCACGGCCATCGGCTTCCCGGCGGCCTCGGCGGAGGTCCGCCTGACCGGCCAGAAGATCAACGTGCGCGAGCGCGCCGGGCAGATCGCCTCGGCCGTGGTCGAGAAGCTGGGCCTGCCGCCGGGCTTTGCGCGGGTGGAGGCCGACAAGGGCTACGTCAACCTGTATTACGACCCGGCCAGCTACGCCGGCCGGGTGGTCGAGACCGCCCTGGGCGAAGGTCCTGACTTTGGCCGGGGCGCCCCGAAGGGTGAGCGGGTGATGGTTGAATACGCCCAGCCTAACACCCATCACTCCTTCCACATCGGCCACTTGCGCAACACCATGCTGGGCGAGTCGCTGGCCCGGATTGTGGAATTCGCCGGCTTCGACACTATCCGGGCCAGCTATCCGGGCGATCACGGGCTGGGCGTGATCAAGTGCATCTGGGCCTACCAGAAGTTCTATCACGGGCAGGAACCGCAGGGAACAATGGCGCGCGGTCGCTGGCTGGCCGGGGTCTACACCCGCGCCAATGAACTGACGACCGAGCAGCCGGACGAGACCCCCGAGCAGAAGACGCAGCGCGAGCAATATGAGGCCGAGGTCCGCACCATGAATCAGCGCTGGGACGCCGGCGACCCCGAGGTGCGCGCGCTGTGGCTCGAGACCCGCCGCTGGAGTCTGGAGGAACTTGACGAGATCCTTCAGACGCTGGGGGTGAAGATAGACGTGTTCTTCTTCGAGAGCGAAGCCGACGAGCCGGGCAAAGCCACCGTGGAGGAATTGATCCGGTTGGGGATCGCCGAGGATGAGCGGCCGGCCGGCGGTCCGGTGATCGTTAGAATTGACCAGAAGCTGGGCCTGATAAAGGAGAAGTTCCGCACCGCGGTGGTTTTGCGCAGCGACGGCACCAGCCTGTACAGCACCAAGGACCTGGCCCTGGCGCAGATCAAATTCGAGCAGTATCACGTGGACCGCTCGGTGTACGTGGTGGACGTGCGCCAGAGCCTGCACTTCCAGCAGGTCTTCAAGATTCTGGAATTATGGGGCTTCCCGCAGGCGGCAAAGTGCTACCACCTGGCCTATGGCTTCGTCACCCTGCCGGAGGGCGCTATGTCATCGCGCAAGGGCAACGTAGTGTACTTTCAGGACGTGTACGAGGAGGCCGTGCGCCGGGTGGGGGCGATCATCTCTCAGAAGAACCCGGACCTTGCCGGCCCGGCTCGCGAGCAGGTGGCCCATCAGGTGGGGCTGGGCGCGCTGGTGTACGCCATGCTGGCAGTGGACAACACCAGACACATCGTGTTCGATTGGGACAGCGCCCTCGATTTTGACGGCCAGGCGGCGCCCTACATCCAGTACGCCCACGTGCGTGCCAACAGCATCCTTGCCCGGGTCAGCGCCCTGCCGGAGGCAGTGGATTACGACTACGAGCTGCACCCGAGCGAGATAAACTTGATTGACCTGATCTCGCGCTTCCCCAACGAAGTGCAGCGCGCCGCCGAGGATTACAAGCCGCTGCTTATGGCAAACTACGCTTACGAGCTGGCCCGGGCCTTTAACGATTTCTATCACCAGGCGCCGGTGCTCAAAGCCGAGGGAACGACGCGCTCCGGGCGCATCCGGCTGGTAGCCGCCGCGCGGCAGGCGCTGGCCAACGCCCTGCGCCTGCTGGCCATCGAGGCCCCGCCTGTCATGTGACAAAGTGACAGGGTGACAGGGTGACAGGGTGACTGGGTGACTGGGTGACTGGGTGACCCCACCCTCCACCCTCCACACGGAAAGACCCCAATGACTCGAACTCGCATCCTCATCATGGGCGCCGCCGGGCGCGACTTCCACAACTTCAACACGGCCTACCGCGATAATCCCGGCTACGAAGTTGTGGCCTTCACCGCCACGCAGATCCCCGACATCGAAGGGCGCAGCTATCCCGCCGAGCTGGCCGGGAAGCTGTACCCCGGCGGCATCCCCATCCACGCCGAGAGCCAACTGGTCCCGCTGATTCGCGAACTGAAAGTTGACCGGGTGGTCTTTGCCTACAGCGACATTTCCCACGAATATGTGATGCACCGGGCCTCGCAGGTGCTGGCCGCCGGCGCCGATTTCAAACTGCTCGGGCCGGCGCGCACGCTGATCAAGTCGCTCAAACCGGTGGTCTCGGTCTGTGCAGTGCGCACCGGCAGCGGCAAGAGCCAGACCAGCCGCCACGTGGCCGGCATTCTGCGCGAGCTGGGCTACAGGGTGGCCGCCATCCGCCATCCCATGCCCTACGGCAACCTGATCATGCAGGAGGTGCAGCGGTTCGGCGACTACGACGACCTCGACGAGTACCAGTGCACCATCGAGGAGCGCGAGGAATACGAGCCGCACCTGGCGCGCGGCGTGATTGTGTTTGCCGGCGTGGACTCCGAGCCCACCCCGCGCCCCGCCGACCCGCAAGTGGACATCGTCCAGTGGCCTGGCGGCAGCAC
>CAYZNA010000025.1:0-10869 GCA_964478665.1 uncultured Anaerolineales bacterium | reverse complement strand
GGATCTCCAGGTCGAAGCCCTCTCTGTCCCTACACGACGCTCCTCCGATCTCATCATCCGCGCGGCCGAGCAGGAAGTGGACATCGTGCTGTGGGATGGCGGCAACAACGACCTGCCCTTCTACGCGCCCGACTACCACATCGTGGTGGCCGACCCGCACCGGCCCGGCCACGAGAGCAGCTACTACCCCGGCGAGACCAACGTGCTGATGGCCGATGCGCTGGTCATCAACAAGGTGGACACCGCCGACCGCGAGGCCGTGATCCGCGTGCGGGAGAACCTGTTCCGCCTCAATCCGCGCGCGGCAGTGGTAGAGGCCGCCTCCCCGCTCTTCGTGGACGACCCCGGCGCCATTCGCGGCAAGCGGGTGCTGGCAGTGGAGGATGGCCCCACCCTCACCCACGGCGAGATGGCCTACGGCGCGGCGTGGATCGCCGCCCGGCGCTTTGGCGCAGCCGAGATCATTGACCCGCGCCCCTTCGCTGTCGGCAGCATCCTGAGCACCTATCAGAAGTACCCCGGCACCGGTAACGTGCTGCCGGCCATGGGCTACGGCGCCCGCCAGACCGAGGAGCTGCAGCAGACCATCAACGCCTCCAACGCCGATCTGGTGCTGATCGGCACCCCGATTGACCTGGCCCGCATCGTCAAACTGGAAAAGCCAGCCATGCGGGTGCGCTACGAGCTGCAGGAAATCGGCCAGCCCACGCTGGCAGAGTTGCTGGAGGCGAGATTCGGAAGGAAGTAGCCCTCCCACATCGCCCGGCTCTCTCAGTGCTATACTTCCCCTGACGGCCAGCCGGAGAGTAACGACCATGAGCGTCAATTCACCCACCGACGGAAAAGAGAACCAGGCTGCACAGGGCATCACCGCCATCTCTGTACAGGGTTTCAAGTCCTTGTACAACGAGACCCGTGTTGAGGTCCGACCGCTGACGATCCTTGCCGGAGCGAACAGCTCGGGCAAGTCCAGCATCATGCAACCCCTACTATTGCTGAAGCAGACGCTGGAGGCGACATACGATCCCGGCCCGCTGCTGCTGGATGGGCCGAATGTGCACCTCGGCGCCGTTGACCAATTCCTATCCAGATTATCGCCAGAAGGCGCTTCCGCCAGCCTGCTGCTGACACTAGAAGTCGGCGAGATCGGCCAACTCACCAGCATTTTCACAAAGAAACAAGACAGCGGATTTGCCCTCGCGGCAACTACATACGACGGTGGGGAAACAACTTACAGTCTCTGGCCGGGGATGCAGCACAACGATATACTGGCAGTAATCTCTCCAGACATTGACGAGGTGCGCAGGGCGGCCCTGTCAATCGAAGGGAAGAGCAGCGAATGGGGGGTCGTCCGTTTCCGATGCTTCCTCGGTATTGGGCTTCATCCCGTCGCAGAACAAGCAGACCGTTGGATCATGGTCCATCTGCCACAGACATCCGCGTTCGAAGTGCACGTCCGTAGACTCATTCACATCCCCGGTCTCCGGGGGAACCCGGAACGCACCTATCGCACCACAGCCACCGGTCCAGAGTTCCCGGGCACGTTCGAGCATTATGTCGCCAGTGTGATTCACCACTGGCAGCAGCGTGAAGACCCGCGCTGGCGTGAACTGAGCCGCGCGTTGCAAACACTGGGGTTGACCTGGAAAGTGGAAGCGAGGCTACTCGACGACACCAGAGTGGAGCTACGAATCGGCCGCCTGCCCCGCAGCGCCCGTGGAGGGGCGCGCGACCTGGTGAGCATCGCCGACGTCGGTTTCGGCGTGTCGCAGGTACTGCCCGTGCTGGTCGCCCTGCTAGCCGCCGAGCCAGGTCAACTGGTATACCTCGAACAGCCGGAGATCCACCTCCACCCCCGTGCACAGGCAGCGCTGGCGCAGGTGCTGGCCGATGCCGCCATTCGCGGCGTGCGCGTGGTGGCCGAGACACACAGTGCAGTGCTGCTACTTGCTGTTCAGGCTCTGGTTGCTGAGGGCAAGCTCCCACCCGGGCTGGTCAAGCTGCACTGGTTTGAGCGGGGGCAAGACGGGGCCACCAAAATCACGAGCGCCGATCTGGACGAGGCCGGGGCCTTCGGCGAAGACTGGCCCGAGGACTTCGCCGATGTTTCGCTCGAACTTCAGAGCCGCTATCTGGATGCCGCCGAGGCCCACTGGGAGGCCCGGTAGTCATGCCGGCCCGGATTGCTCGCAGCCGGTCAAGACGCCTTGTGATTGATGCCTCCATCGCCGGGACAGTGGGCGGCAGGGAAACCGCTCAATCTAGAAACTGCCGTGTGTTCCTCAAGTCGCTGCGCGACATCTGCCATCGCATCGTAATAACACCTCTCATCCACCGCTCAGGCCACAACCGACGCTACTCCTCCGGCAAATCCAGCCGGTAGCCGCTGCCGCGAATGGTCTTGAGATAGCGCGGGTGAGAGGGGTCGGGTTCAATGACCCGCCGCAGCCAGCTCATATGCACATCCAGCGTGCGGGTATCCCCCAGAAACGCGGTATCCCACACATACTTGATCAGGAACTTACGGCTGAGCAACTGGCCCGGATTGCGCATGAAGACCTCCAGCAGCCGGGCTTGTTTGGGGGTTAAGCGGTTCTCGCGCTCGCCGCACGAAACCCGCCGCTGGGCAACGTTCAGCTTGAGCGGGCCGGCCCGCAGACAACTGCCGCTGTGATCGAAAGGCAGCAAGCGCGCCACGCCGTTCAGCACCTTGCGCCCGGTGAACGGCTGCACCAACACCAGATTGGCGCCGGGATACGGATCGGGCGGGCTGTTCTCCGGGGCAAGCAGCAGAATGGGCGTCCCGTCTAAGGCCGCATGCACACTGCGGCACATGCGCACACCGCTGGTGCGCAGGGAGGCCGCGTCAATAATCACCACATCCGGGACAAAAACCGCGAACGTGCGCAGCGCCTGGCGAGCGGTGTGCTCGACGCGAACGGCATAACCCTTCTTTTCCAGCAGGGGCGCAAACGAGGGTGTGCTCGTCCGCCGGTCTTCCACCAATAACAGGTTGGCCGCAATCACATCCTTTTACCCCTGGCAAACATGACGAGAACGGGCAGCCAACCATCCAGAGCGGCTGCCCTAAGCCCGAGAAGATTATACCGAGCTGCGAGTGATCGCGCAAGTGATTAATCTAACGTATTCACATTGCACCCAGGGTTGCATTTGGAAATTTGCGGTTGAGCCTGTATACTCTCTGCCACCCATGTCCACGGTGCCCATCCTGCATATCATCATCGGCGGCCTGCGAGAGGACTACTTCATCACCTCCAGCGGCGAGGCGCACCTGCACAAGCTGGGCGGCAATGCGCTCTACGCCGCCATCGGCGCCAGAATCTGGGCCGACCCGATCGGCCTGGTCACCCGCGTCGGGGAGAACTACCCGCAGGAGTGGCTGGCCGACATCCGCCAGCACGGGTTTGACACTGACGGGGTACGCATCATCCCCGGCAAGCAGAGGACCCAGACCTTCTACGCCTACCTCAACGCCGAGGAGCGCGTAGACACCCGCCCGGCAGAGCATTTCGCCCGCCTGGGCCTGCCGTTGCCCGCCGAATTGCAGGATTACCACAGTTCCACCGAGGGACAGGACTCGCGCACCGAGTTCGGGCCGCTGGCCGTGCGCCCGGCCGACCTGCCCACCCACTATCTCTCGGCCCGAGGCGCGCACCTTGCCCCCTACGACTACCTCACCCACGCCACGGTCCCCGAACTGCTGCGGCGCGAGGGCGTGCGCGTGATCACTTGCGATCCCTCCGTCCGCTATATGCCGCCCTCCTGCGCAAAAGAAGTGGACCACGTGTTGACCGGGCTGGATGCCTTCCTGTCCAGCGAGCAAGAAGCGCGCGCCCTCTTCCGCGATGAGGTAACTGACCTGTGGCAAGCCGCGGAGGCCTTCGGCGCAATGGGCGCGGCGCACGTGGTCATCAAACTGGGGGCGCGCGGCCAGTTGCTATACGATACCGCCGGCAAGCGCCGCTGGCAGATTCCCGCCTATCCGGTCAATATCCGCGACGTGACCGGGGCGGGCGACGCCTTCAGTGGCGCCTTTCTCACCGGGCTGGTGGAAACGCAGGACCCGGTGGAAGCTGCCCTGCGCGGCGCAGTCTCGGCCTCCATCATCATCGAGGGTCTCGGCGGCCTCTCCGCGCTGGATGTCACTCCCGGCCTGCCCCGGGCCAGGCTGGAGGCCCTGCGCGGCAACGTCCGGCGAGTGTAAGTGCAAATGAGCACCGTTCCCTTCCGCGTACTCAAGCTGGCCCAGGCGATCCAGCAGATCCCTGCCCCGACCTTTGCCGAGGCCGAACGGGCCGAGTTTGTGCGCCAGGCTTTCAACCGCGCCGGCCTGCTGGATGTCGGCTGCGACCAGCTCCACAACGTGTACGCGCGCCTGCCGGGCGCCTCCCCTGGCGTAAAACCGCTGCTGGTCACCGCTCACACCGACACAGTGTTCCCGGCCGGCACCGACCTCGCGCTGCGCCACCAGCCGGGGCGCATCTTCGGGCCTGGATTGGGAGACAACGCGCTGGGTGTGGCCGGGCTGCTGGGGCTGGTGTGGGCGCTCCACCAGCGGGGGGCCGAACCGCCGGGGGACATCTGGCTGTCCGCCAACGTGGGCGAGGAAGGGTTGGGGGACCTGGCCGGGATGCGAGCCGTAGTGCGCCGGTTTGGCGAGCGCGTGCGCGCCACGCTGGTGCTGGAGGGCATGGCCCTGGGCCATGTCTACCGGCAGGCGATCGGCGTGCGGCGCTACCAGATCGGGGTGCGCACCGAGGGCGGCCATAGCTGGCTGCGCTTTGGCAAACCCTCCGCCATTCATGTGCTGATGCGCCTTGGCGCTCAAATTGCCGCGCTGGAGGTGCCCTACCAACCGCGTACCACCTTCAACATCGGCGTGATCGCCGGCGGGACTTCGGTCAATACCATTGCCGGCGAGGCCAGTTTTCAGCTCGATCTGCGTTCCGAAGAACCGGCCGAGCTGGGCCGGCTTGCCGCGCGTGTGGAAGCGCTGGCGAACGCCCTGGCCGGGCCGGAAGTGGAGATCAGCTTGCGCGTGATCGGGGACCGGCCGGCCGGGGAGCTGCCCGCCGACCACCCACTGGTGCGGCTTGCGCTGCGCTCCCTGAACGCGGTAGGTTTCCCCCTGCCGGCCCTCGAAGCCGGTTCCACCGACGCCAACCTGCCCCTCAGCCTGGGGCAGCCCTGCGTGTGCATCGGCCTCAGCCGGGGCGGCAACGCCCACACCTCGGAGGAATACATCGAAACCGAACCACTGGCCGACGGCCTGCGCGCCCTGACGCTGACCGCGTTGGGAACCTTTGAAATCTGAGGGCATTGCCCAGGAGAAAACTTGATGACCCGAACTATTGCGCTCGGCACCGCCAGCGCCGCCCCCGGTAGCCTGCAATACGGCCAGTGGGAGGCCTTGCAGCACCCCACCGGTCACAGCGAATTCCTGCCCGTGATCATCGCGCAGGGGAAGCAACCCGGCCCCTGCCTGTGGCTCACCGCCGGCATCCACGGCCCGGAGCACGCCGGCCCCACCACCCTGTACCGGCTGCTCACCCAGGAACTGGTGGACCGGCTGCGCGGAACCGTGGTTGCCATCCCGGCCCTCAACCCGGCCGGGCTGCGCACCATGAAGCGCGAGCCTTACCACGCCCCTACCGACCCCAACCGCATGTGGCCGGACGGCAAGCCGGAAAAGCCGCAGGACCCGGACAAAGACCCGCCTTCCTCGCTGGAGCGGGCCTACGGGCGGCTGTTCGAGGAAATGCTGGCCGGCGCGGATTACCTGATTGACTACCACAACGCCTGGACCGGCTCGATCTCGTTTGCCTTCCGCGACCGGGTGATGTACCGCGCCGATCAGGACGAGGAAAAGAACCGGGCCGAGGCAGAGCAACTCGCCGAGAAACAGGATCAGATGATCCGCGCCTACGGCCACACCGTCATCAACGAATTCCCGGCCGGGAAATACTTCGACGAGAAGCTGCACCGCTCCACCTCCGGCGCGACGCTGCTGGTGGGGCGCATCCCCTCCTTCACCGTGGAACTGGGCACCGGCCACATGCCGGACCCGGCCATCGTCAACGCCGCGGTCGCCGGCACCCGCAACGTGATGCGCTGGGCCGGCATGCTGGACGGCGAGCCGGAGCCGATTGAAGGCATCAGGGTGGTGGACCCGGGCTTCCCGGTGCGGCGGCGGGGCACGCCGCGCGTGGAGCAGACCTGCGTGGTGCTGCACACCGTCGAGCCGGGCGACCGGCTGCGCGCGGGCGAGGTGGTGGCCGAGACTCGCGACGTGTGGGGGCGGCCGGTGGGCGAGGGCGTGCTGCGCTCCGAACACGACGGCTTTGTGATTGGCCGCTCGCACGGCATTTACTTCTATCCCGGCGATGCGGTGCTGGCCACCGCCATCCGCGACGACGCCCCCCTGGTGACGCCCTATCCGAAGGAGTATTTTGGGGAAGGGAAATAGAGGAAATAGGGGAGCTGAGCTTTGTCCCACACCCCCAACGCCGGGCGTAATTGGCACCTGTGCGTCTTCTGAACTAAAATCAGCCCGGAAGTGCCGTAATGGAAACCAGAGTCGTGAGCGAGATTTCCCTCTTTGCCGGGCGATACGAACTATTGCCCCTGCCGCCCGATTGGGATACCGGGCGAAGTGGCCTGACCACGCTGGCGCGCGATACGCAAACTGGCAAGCTGGTGGTCATCAAACGCGCCGATATCGCTTCGCCCGAATTCGAGAAACACCAGCGCAGCCTGGGCAATGAGGCGCTGGCCCTGCGCACCGCGCGCGGCGCGCGCGTGACCGGTTCGGCCGTTCCCCGTCTGATAGACGAAGGAGACGATGAGTACGCCACGCGAGCCGGCGTGCGCAGATATCACTATCTGGTTCTGGAGTACGCGGAGGGAGAGCGCCTTGAATCCTGCTATCGCAAGCTGACGGCCATGGAGCGCGCCGATATTCTGGCGCAATTCTTCGAGCTTCTCGACCGCGCCCACCGCCACCATATCGCCAACGGTGACGTGGATTTCAAGCACCTGTTCTGGCAAAGCGATGCGGGCCGGCTGACGGTGATTGATTGGGGCAACTCCCGGCACAACGTCACCGATCCGGCCGATCTGGCCTTCGATCTGGCGCGGGCAGCAGAGATCATCTTTGCGCTGACTACGAAGCAAGGTTTACCCCCCGCGAGTGGTCCGCTGGACCTGCCGGACGAGATAGGTTTGTGGCCTGACGTGTCTCCTCTTCCGGAATCGTTCCGCTCCCTTTGCTCCTGGGCGACCAGAGACGGTCGCCCCTATGAGCGCGGCCCCTGTGACTGCTGCCCAATTGGCTCGGGAGGTTCGTGTCTGGCACTGGAGGCTGTCCACGGAGCAACTGACAGGAGGTTAAGATGCTTGAACTGGCAGAATTAATCGCCGCTGCTGATGATGCCTATTACGCCGCCGAGTACGACCTCGCTATCCAGCGCTACCGGGAGGTGCTGCGGCGCGACCCGGGCAACCAACGCGCGCAGGAACAACTGGGAAAGGCAGAACTCAATCAGGTCGGGGAGCGACCCAGTGCCGCCTTGCCCCGCGCTGCCATACAACTGTACAAGCGTGCGCGCTCCTACGTCGCCGCCGGAGATGTGGAGCAGGCCGCCGACTTTCTGGAAGAAGCGCTGGATATGGTGGAGAAACAGAGATTGGATTTTCCAGACGCGAAGATCCTATTGGACAACTTGGAGAACGCACAAGTAGCAGCAGAAATAAAGAAGTCGGCTGAGGAGGCGCTTGAGGCGGAGCAGTGGAGCCATGCTGTCAGGCTCTATGAGCGTGTTTTGAAGCTTGATGCTACCGATGATGTGACAAAGGGATTCCTGAAAGTGCTGAAAGACCTGCTGAAGGCCGAAGCAAGACTCAAGATACTGGACCAAGATTCCAACTCCGGCAGCCGCTCCAAAAAACTGCAGGAAATTCGGGAGGTACTGGACGCGGCGGCCCAGCACCCGCTTCTCAGCCAGACAACCCTGCTGGAACAGGTGGCTGCCGATCTGGCGCAGGTCTCCGGTCCGCCTCCTATCCGCGCAGAATGGACGGCGCGTATCTCCGCGTTCTTCCTCGGGTTGGCGTTGCTGATCGGCGGGGTCTCAGTAGGGACAGGTTTCCAGGAAGGTAGCTACGTGGCGCTGGCACTGCTTGCCGTGGCTATCGGCGTATTCGCCTACGGCCTGCTGCTGAACTGGCTGAGCAGAAGCGGGAGGGAGTGATGGCGAAAGAGAGAGGCCGGCGCAAGGCCGGTACAACACCACCCATGGCGGCGGGCCTCTCGCGCCAGTCCACCCGGCTCACGGTGGGCACGGCCCACGGGATGCCGCTGGTGGTCCAGATTGCGCCGCCTGAAAAGCAGAGCCGTTCTCTGACCCGAGGGCAGCGGGTCGTCGGCGGTCTCGTCGTCACGCTGCTGGCGATCTGGCTGCTACTGACTGTTTTCTACCTCCGGAGTCGCCCACCGGTTGCGGACGATTCGCTTTCCGGTGTGCGGCTGACATACACTGCGCCGGAGTACGCCACCATAGATGACGAAAATGCCATAGCGGTCACTGTTGTGAACACTGAACCCGTCAGTCCGATTACGGCAACCGTGACCCTGGTGTTCACCGACACGACCGGCCTGGTGGCCGCCGCCGCCGATGGCAGTACTTCCACGACCATCGCTGCCCTGCCCCCCGCAGCGCGCGCCACCCGCCAGTTGAAGTTTATCCTCACCGATCCCTCTCCTGATGGCAAACTGGAGTACCGTTTTCTGGTTGCGCTGGTAGGAGGGTCTCCACAGTCTTCACCAGCAGAACCGATGAAAATCGCTCCCATCTCACGCCTGCGAACCGTGGGAACGTGGGTCGTGGGTGGCTCCGGTCTGGTCACACTGCTCGTCACGTTCCTGTGGGAGCGGTTCAAAAACTTCCTCGGAAGCGAAAACGGCGCTCGCCGTTCTTCTGGTGCTACTTGACTTCTCCCGAGGCGGCACACTGCCACAACTGCGCCTCCCCGTCCGGCGCCCCCCCCGGCCCGCCGGGGCGACCGGGCTGCCCCGCGCCCGCCAGCCGAAGGTCCACCACCCGGCAGTGGCCTTGAATCCAGCGCCACAGATCGGCGTGCTGGCCCCCGATACCTTCGGCAATCGGGGGCTGGCCGCGCAGGCGCTCGGGCGAGACCCACACATAGCGCAGCTCGCCGCTGCTCACCAGTTCCGCCAGGCGCCCGGCGCTCACCACCGGGTCGCCGCCGGAGAAGCCGCCAAAGGTGAGCACCGGGCGGCCACTCGCCAGGATCAACGGGGAAGCCTCTTGCGCGGAAAGTGTGGCAACCAGATAGAAGGTATCCTGCGTGCGCGGCGTGAGGTAGGCGATCAGGGCAGCCTGCGGATTCTGGCCCTGCTGCCGGCCGGGGGGCCGGCCCGCGGGTGACGCCGGCGGGGGCTGGCCGGGGCGCGGGGCGCCCGCTCCGGGACCGGACCCGCCGCCGCGCAGCTCGGCCGCGGTGGGCGGCCCGGCGGCAGGCAGGCCGGCGCTGGGGTTGGGGTCCAGCGCGGCCAGCACCGACCACGCCAGCGGCGCAGCCAGCAGCGCCGCCAGCCCGAGGCCGAAGGCCAGGCCGCGCCGCCGGCCGATCAGCAGGGCCAACAGAGCCACCGCCCCGGCCCCCAGCAAGAGCGGATCCAGCCAGCGCGCTTGCGCCGGATAATCGCGCAGAACGTAAAACTGGAAGGCAACCCCGACCCCCAGCGCCAGCCCGCACAGCAGCACCCCGGTTCGCTCGCGGCAAAGCCTCCACAGCGCGGCCGCGCCGATGCCGGTCAGCGCGGCCAGCGGCGGGGCCAGCATCACCAGATAGTAGGTGTGGAACAGGTTGGCCACGCTGAAAAAGGCCGCGCAAGTCAGAAACCACAGCCCCCACAGCAGCAACTCCCGCCCCCGCACGGAGAGCGGAAAGCGGAGCCGCTCCCGCCCGGCGGCGGCCAGCGCCCCGATGGCGGCAAAGGGAACCAGCCAACTGGCCTGATCCACCAGCGGCTGCTGGAACAGGCGCAGCGGGCCGGGCTGGCCGATCTCCCAACTGAAGCCCGGTCCCGGCGCGGACCCGGCGGGCTGGCCCCCGATACCTTCGGCAATCGGGGGCTGGCCGGCGGCAGGGGGCCGGGGAGAGGCTCCCGCCGGGGGAAACGCCCCCGGGCCAGGGACTCCGCTCCCCGGCCCGGGACCGGCTCCCGGTCCCGGTGCGGCTCCGGCGCGCAGGCGGCGGGGCAGCAATCGCGCCAGCCCGTTGTGGCCCAGAATCAGCTCCATCACGCTGTTGTCCTGGCTGCTGCCCACGTATGGGCGCCGGTCGGGCGGGGTGAGGTCCACCGCCAGCGCCCAACTGAGCGAGACCGCCAGCAGCAGGCCGGTAGCCGCGAGCAGTTGCAGGGAGCGGCGCCAGGGGTTGCCCGGCCCGCCGAACAGGTACAGCGCGTAGAACGCCGGCAGGGGCAGGAAGGCCTGTAGCATCTTGATGTTGAAGCCCAGGCCGACCAGCGCGGCGCTGAGCAGCAACCAGCGTTGGCGGCCACTCTCGGTAGCGCGCAGGAAAGCCCACGCGGCCAGCAGCAAGGCCAGCACAAGCTGGGCGTCAATGGTGTTGTTGCGGTCAGTGGCCACGGCGATGGGCGTGATCGCCAGCGCCAGCGCGGCCAGCAGCCCGGCGCGCTCGCCGAAGGTGCGCCGCACGAGGGCGTACAGCAGCGCCACCGGCAGCAGGCCGGCCAGCGCCTGCGGCAGGGCCAGCGAAAATCCGTTCACCCCCAGCGCCGCCGCCGAGGCTGCCTGCACC
>CAYZNA010000024.1:18166-19292 GCA_964478665.1 uncultured Anaerolineales bacterium | reverse complement strand
ACGCGCCCCACTGCGGGGTTGAAGACCGGATAGCCCAGATTGCCGGGCTTGAAGTAGAACTGCTCCCAGAAGCCGCCCACGTGCGGGATGTGGGTCTTGCGGTATTTGCCCAGATAGCTGCCGTCGGCGTCAATCACCGCGGCGGTGTTGTAGTATATGCCGGTGATCTCCTCCTCGTACATGGGCACAATCAGCACCATCCGGTGCTTCTTCGCCAGCTCCTGCATCAGTTTCGTGGTCGGGCCGTCGGGAACCGGCTCGGTGAGGCCGTAGAATTTCGGGTCCTGAATCTGGCAGAAGTAGGGGCCGTAGAACAACTCCTGAAAACACATCACCTGCGCGCCTTGCTGTGCGGCTTCCTCAACGTAGGCCACATGCTTGTCAATCATGGACTGCTTATCGCCGGTCCACGTCGCCTGCAGCAGTGCCCCTCGAACCATCCGCGCCATTTCACCTGTCTCCTGTGAACTCTCGTCTGCCTCTACATCCGGGCGGGTGACTGGCCGGGCGCGCGTGCGCCCCGCCAGCCACCCACTCTCTACAAGACGTTGCTAATTTCCGCCTTCAGTAATCTGCACGGTGCGGGGCGCGTAACTCGTGCCTTTCACGTCCACGCCCGCCGCTTCCAGATCTTTCACGGCCTTCTCGGCCAGGTCGGTGCGGTAGGCGTTCGCGTCCGGGGCGCCCTTCAGCAGGCCGCCCGCAATCGCCACCTGCACCGTCTGATCCCACGCCGCCTTGTCCAGCGTGCCGATGCCGTTGGAGGAAGGCCAGATCAGTTTGTTGATCTCGTTCAACTGCCAGGTCATGTGGCCCTTGCCCAACTGCGGGCCGTGAGCGAGGACGATGTCCACGCACGCTTCAAAGTTGTCGCGGCAGAACACCCAGCCGCGGTACGAGGCGCGCAGGAAGCGCACCGCGACGTCTTGATTCTTGGCGTCGGCCAGCCAGTCTTCGCGCGCCCAGACGGCGTCCTGCAGCATGGCCGTGCCCACGTCGTTGAAGTTGATCACGTGCAGGTCTTCCGGCTGGTACAGTTTGCCGGTGGCCGGGTTGATCGTCTCCAGCACCTGGGCGTATTCGTTGTAGGTCATGGCTTCGGCGGCGTCCACCTCGCGGTTGAGCA
>CAYZNA010000024.1:17520-18156 GCA_964478665.1 uncultured Anaerolineales bacterium | reverse complement strand
CCTGCACGATGGCGGCCAGCACTTCCTTCTCGTTGCCGAAGCCCCACGTGCCGATCTTCTTGCCCCGCCAGTCTTCCACCGTGGTGATGCCGCTGTCGGCCCACGACACTTCGAGCGTGCCGCTGCGCTGGAAGACCTGCGAGATGTTCACGATCCTGGCGCCTTCTTCGCGCGAGCCGAGCGCCTTGGGCACCCACGAGAGGGCGAAGTCGGCCTGCCCGGAGGCCAGCACCTGCTGCGGCGCGATTTCCACCGCGCCTTCCTTGATAGTCACGTTCAGGCCTTCGTCTTTGTAACAGCCTTTGTCCACGGCGGCGAAGTAGCCGGCGAACTGCGACTGGGCGAACCATTGGAGCTGGAGGGTGATGTTCACCACCTCCACCGGTTTCGCGGTGGGCGGCGGGGCCTGAGTGGTAGCCACCGGAGAGGCACAGGCGGCGAGGATCAGGCCGCCGATCATCAGCGCCTGCGGCAACACCTTCATCCACTTGAACTGGCGTTTCATCGAATGTCTCCTTCCTTATCTAATTGAACAATGGGATACAGGACGTGCTGCTGAATGGAATGAACCAGACCGGATCTGCCGTTCCTCCTCACCACCTCCTTCCTGCCTGTTGCCCCGCCTCGTCTGCGGCA
>CAYZNA010000024.1:1692-17510 GCA_964478665.1 uncultured Anaerolineales bacterium | reverse complement strand
GGGCGCACGCGGCGATCAGCAGACCGGCGATCAGCAGCGGCCCCATCACCCTCATCCATTGGAACTGGCGTTTCATCGAATGTCTCCTTCCTTCTGATTGAACGATCGGATACGGCACGTGCAGACGAGTCTTCCGGCTTTCATTGATTGTCCCCCCTCGCCACCACCTCCTTTTGTTTGCCAACGCCCGCGCCCGCCTCGCGGCCCCGCCAGCGCGATCTACTCTTCCACCGCGCGCACCGACACGTGCCACGGCATCACCAGCCGTTCCACCACGAGCAGAATCGTGTAGAAGGCAATGCCGGTGAGGCAGGCCACGATGATCCCGGCCCAGGCCTCGGCGAAGTCAAAGTCCGAGGCCTTCTGGGAAATGTACTGGCCCAGCACGCCCAGCGGCCCGCCGAAGTATTCGCTCACAATGGCGCCAATCACGCTCAACGTGCTGGCGACCTTCAGCGCGCTGAACACGTAGGGCAAGGAGTTGGGAATGCGCACCTGAAAGAGCACCGTGGACTCGCGAGCCGCGTACGAGCGCATTAACTCCAGCGCGCCGGCCGGCACCTGCGTCAGCCCGCGCACGGTATTGATCATCACTGGAAAAAACACGATGACGGCCACGATGCTCATCTTGGAGATCGGATTGAGAATGCCGAACCACTGGTTCATGATAGGCGCGAGCGCGATGATGGGCGTGGAATTGATGGCGATGGCAAACGGCAGGACGCCTTCGTTGATGGTCGTCCAGCGCGCCGTGGCCAGGGCGACGCCAACGCCCAGCAGGCTGCCGATCACAAATCCGCCCACCGCCTCGCGCATGGTGGCGAACCCGGCCGGCCAGATGACGCTGGTCTCGCGCACGAACGTGACGGCGATGACCGAGGGCTTCGGCAACAGGAACGATTCGATGCGGAAGGCGGTGACGGCGATTTCCCACACCACCAGCGCCAGCAGGAACAGCACCCCGGCCGGGACGTACTGCCGGAGGCGCCGGCCCAACGGCGAGGGCCGCCCCGCGCCTTCCAGCAATTCGGCTTCGATGCCGGGAACGAGATCCGCCTGCTGGGTCATGCGGAAGCCACTTTCACTTCGTCGTGGCGCAGGGTTTCGCGCACCTCGGTCAGTTTCTGGAAGAAGCGCGGGTCTTCGCGCGTTTCCACGTTGCGCGGGCGCGGCAGGTCAATGTCAATCACGCCGGTGATGCGCCCGGGCCGCGCCGAAATCACCACCACCCGGCTGGAAAGAAAGACGGCCTCGGGGATGCTATGCGTGACGAAGACCACGGTGGTCTTCGTCTGCGACCAGATGCGCAAGAGTTCCATTTGCATGCGCTCGCGGGTCATTTCGTCGAGCGCGCCGAACGGCTCGTCCATCAGCAGGAGCGACGGCTCGAAGGCCAGCGCGCGGGCGATGGCGACCCGCTGCTGCATGCCGCCGGACAACTGCCACGGGAAGTGGCGGCCAAACTCCTCCAACTGCACCAGCGCCAGCATTTCTTTCGTTCGCCCTTCGCGCTTCTCTTTCGAGTAGTTCATCACTTCCAGCAGCAACTGCACGTTGCGGCTGACGGTGCGCCAGTCGTACAGCGTGGCCTGCTGGAACACCATGCCGTAGTCGCGGTCCAGCCGGGCCTGATGCGCCGGCTTGCCGTTCACCAGCACCGAACCGCTGGAGGGGGCGATCAAATCGCCGATCAACCGCAACAGCGTGCTCTTGCCGCATCCGGACGGCCCGAGTAGAGAGACGAACTCGCCGGGGTGAATGTCCAGTTGAATGTTGCTCAAGGCTTCGACGCGATGATTGCCGTCGCCCTTGAAGACCTTGCTCACGCCCCGCACCGAAACCACCGGTTGGCTCTCGTTCAACGCTCAGGCTCCTCTTCCCCACTAGAAATGAGTCACTCCAGCCGCCGCCCCTCCGGGAGGACGAGCCGTTCCACCTGCATCACGATCACCACAAAGGCAATGCCCAGCAACGCCGAAATCATGATGGCCGCGTAAAGTTTTTCGGGGCCGGTGATGTAGTAATAGCTGAAGGTCAGCAAAGAGCGACCCAATCCCTCGCTGATACCGGAGGGCAGTTCGCCGATGATCGCGCCGATGACGCTGGCGGTGGCCGAGATTTTCAACGCCGTGAAGATGTACGGCAGCGCCGCCGGCACGCGCAGTTTCCACAGAATCTGCCAGTCCGAGGCCGCGTACGAGCGCATGAGTTCCAGCGCGGTCGGGTCAGGGGAACGCAAGCCGCGCAGGGTGTTGATGGTGACCGGGAAGAACGTGAGATAGGCGGAGATGATCGCGACCGCCGCCCACGCCGGCCAGTCCAGCCGGCTGCCCCAGATGACCACCATCGGCGCAATGGCCAGCAGCGGGACGGTCTGCGAGGCGACGACGTAGGGCATCAACCCGCGCTCCAACAGCGCCGAACGCACAAACACCACCCCGAGCGCAAACCCGATCAGACTGCCGACGGCGAAACCCAACGCCGCCTCGCGCCAGGTGAACAGCACGGCCCGGAGCAAAATGACGACGAGCACCGTGTCCTTGCCGCGCTGGGCCGGGGAGAACAGCGCGCCGAGGATGCTCCACAGGTGCGGCATGGATTTGTCGTCCGAACGGACGGGCAAGTTCCAGCCGAGGAGTGGAACCTTACCGTGCGTGGCCGCGCCGAACGCCTTATAGCCTTCCCACAGCACGGCCAGCGCGGCGAGGATGATGAGAAACGAAAGCACCCGCCGCAACCACTTCGGCATGCGGGGGGAAGCGGGCGGAATCTCGCCCTCAGGCCAGTTTTGCGGGAGCGGTGAGGTAGGGGAGAGGTCGGTCATAGATCAGTCCGGGGAGGCTTGTTCCGGGAAGATGCGATCGGGGAAAAGCTCCAGTCCGGGAAGCACGTCGGATTGGAGGCGTTCGCCGGGGCCAAATTCCCCCTTGAGCGCGTACTCGCCGCGCGCCAGCACGTAGACCTCGATGAAGCGAGAGCGGGGGTTGGCGATCCAGTACTCGCGCACGCCGGCCCGCTCGTAGGCATCCAGTTTTACTCTGCGGTCGGCGCGGGCGGTGGAGGGGGAACTGACCTCCACGATCAGGTCCGGCGCACCCTCGATGTACCGCCTGCGCACAATCCCGCGGCGCTCGGCGGCGACGAACAACACGTCGGGCTGGACCGGCCGGGCAATGCCCGGCAGGTGAACTTCGATGGGGGCGGTGTAAACGACGCCCAGCTTCCCGGCCCTTGCTACGCGACGGATCTCAGTGAAGACCTCACCCACGATGTACTGATGTTCTGGATCTGGCGCGTTAGTCATGTATAACACCCCGTCTATAATCTCATAGCGTACCCCATCGTCGGGCAGGCGCAAGTAGTCCTCGTAGGACCACTGCCCCGGCTCGGGCCAGAACTGGTCGCCGGGGAGAGAGTCGTAAATCGAGACAGGGGCGGGTGCTGTTGTCATGCTGTGTGCCTGTCCTGATTATGCCTTGCCGGCGTCCAGCGCCGCAGATACATCCGCGACGAAGCCATCCAGCAATGCTGAGGCGGCCTGCTGGCCGCGTCCGAATTCGCCGTGAACGTGGTAACGATTGCCCTCTAGCCGCAGCACGATAATGCGCTCATCGAGCGGGTCCACGATCCAGTATTCGGGGATGCCGGCGCGGGCGTACTCATCACGCTTCCTTTCCAGATCGCGCTCACGCGACTGTGCGTCCGGGCTGACAACCTCCATCACGAGGTCGGCCCCCTCCCAGAACTCTTCGCCGCGCCGCGCGTCGTGTCCTGCGCGCATAAACACCACGTCGGGTTCGCGGTACGCTCTCGGCCAGAGCCGCACGCGCAGGGGCGCAAACATGACTGTCCCGAGTCGCCCGGCTTCCACAAACGCCAATAGAGCCCGATAGAGATAAGCCACCAGAAACTGATGGGATTGCTTCGGCATGGGCAATATCTCCAGAACACCGTCGCTAAACTCAAGATGCCGGTTGGGGCGCAACTCCATGTACTCTTCCTCGCTCCACGTTCCCTGATACGGGAAGGGGTGGGCAATCTCCCACGTCGGCTCCGGCTCGGAGTGGAGGGCTGTATTCGTTTCGCGTTCGCGCACAGGCGTAAGCATGTCGTCTCTCAGTTTCCGGCCAACGCCGCTATTCCGCCACGGGCAGGGAGGCGAGTTGTGGTCGGGAAGCAGGACCTGACACACGCATCAAGTCCGTCACCGAGTCCAGCACGCCCAGCGTCTCGTCAAGTGCCTGCGGCAGATTCAGAGTGTCCGTTTCGCGCACACGCACCCGCAGGGAATCAATCGTCTGGTGAATCTCAGTCAGCAAATAGCTGGTGATTTCAGCATCTATCTGTTCAATCATGCCGCGGACCCCGGCGAGCTCTACCTCCTTGATCCTGGGATTCTTGTTCTGAGAGTTGGCAATCTCCTCAAAACGCGCACGGAGTTCGCTCAAGCGTTCCTGGCTGACTGCCAGTTCGTCGGGTGTTTTGATCATCTCAGCATCACCTCCACCACACCTTTTTGCACTCCCCGCTTCCTCTCCGACGAAAAGAAATCGAGCCAGTCATTCCAGCCCTTTTCGTCAGCTACTGCGAAGGCTTCTCGTGGCTCTCGGGTAAGAAACATCAGCCTCAGTTCCAACACATGCACATCTTCTCGGTCAATCAATTCCGAATAGCGGGTTTCACTCAGCCAGATCACCACATCCACGTCGCCGGGTTCGGGTTTGGCAGTCACATAACTGCCGTTGAGAAACATCCGCCGCGCGCTGGCGTGACGGGCCAGTTCGACAAATCTCTGCAATCGCCCGAACAACTCTCGCCGGCGTGGCGTTGTTGCGAATCTCGCCTCGATTTCCTGCAGCGTGGCGAGGTGCAGGCCCGGCGGCAGAAATCCGTCCTCTTGAAACGCCGGGATCATGGGCGATCTTATCCCGCAACCACCGGCATCATCGCTTTCTCGGTCGGTATTCCGTTCGCGTCCCAGCCGCGCAGGCGATAATATTCCGGCAGCATGCGCTTTATGTCGGGCAGCACGCCGGCGGCGCTGCCGGTGGGGCGGGGTTCGTGCTCCAGCCGGTGGGGCAGCACGTCGTCCCTTACGGAAATGCCCAGTTTTACGTTAATCAGCCGCTTGTAGTTGAAGATACGCGCCCCGGTATCGAGCAGGTCCTGCCCGGTCCAGTTCCAACCCATGGCCCGATTGAACAATTCGGCGGTCTGTTGGGGAGTGTAGGAGCCTTTGGTGATGAACTTACACAATCCGCCGGGGTTATACACACTCATGTAGTTCTGGAAATCCACTGCTTGCTGTGCAGCCAGAGCAGAGTCGAAGCGTCTGTGCTCGATCCAGGCCTCGCGCTCACCTTCCTGCCAGCCCGGCCATTCGAGGCCCACGCCGCGCCAGTACGAGATAGCCTCCAGGTGGCAGGCGCCGCGGGCGGCGGTGGCGTAGTTGGCGGCCATGCTCACAAATCCGCGCGGATCGTGGTAGGGCATTTCCATGCCCTTGACGTGCATGGCGAACTTCTCCGAGCCGCGTCCGATCTTTGCCGCGGCCGCGCGCGCGCCCTGCGCCAGCAGGTCGCCGATGTTTTCCCGCAGGGCGATTTTGTGGATCATGCCAATGATCGCGTCAGCGTCACCCCATTTCAGCGCCAGCCCACCTGTGTCCTCTTCGGTAATCAGGCCCTTCTCGTAGCACTCGAAGGCGAAAGCCAGCACGCCGCTGGTGGAAATGGTATCCAGGGTGTAGCGGTTGCACAGGTCGTTCATGGCCGTCACCGCGTTCAGGTCGTCGCACTGCAGGTTGGAGCCGAAGCCGCACAGCGTTTCGTATTCGGGGCCTTCTCCCGACACGCCGGCGTACTTGCCTTCCTTTACCTCCACGGCCTTGCCGCAGCCGATGGGGCAGGCGTGGCAATAGGTGTGCCTGCTGAAGATGGTCTCTGCGATGGCTTTGCCGGAGGTCTTGACCGTGCCCTCGAACCAGTTGCCGCCGCGCCAGTTCATGATGGCGTTGTCGCCGAACTGGTCGGTGACGGGATGCCCCCCCGCCGTGCCCACCAGGTGCATGGATTGGGAGGCCGGGCGCTCCATAATGTAGTGGTTCGACTCTTTGACGTAGCTGTGAAAGCCCTTCGGGTCGGCGTACTTCGGTTTTTCGCGCAGCGTGCCCCGCACCACGATGGCCTTGAGATTCTTGGACCCCATGAGCGCGCCCATGCCGCCCCGCGCGGCCATGCGGGTGTGGGGCTGTCCCCCGGTGGCTACCCCGGAGATCTTCACCAGATTCTCGCCGCCCTGACCGATGGAAGCGCAGCGAGCCTTCGCGTCGGTCTCGGCCAGCAGAATATCGTGGGTCTCGAACTGGTCCTTTCCCCATACGTGGGCGGCGTCGCGGAACTCCAGCTCGTCGCCGTCCAGCCACAGGTAAGTGGGCCGGTCGCACTTCCCGGTCAGGATAATGCCGTCCCGGCCGGCAAAGCGCAGCTCGGCGCCCCAGTGGCCCCCCAGGTTGGCCTCGTTCCAGATGCCGGTGAGCGGGGAGCGCCCGCACCACGAGGAGCGGCAACCGGTCGGGGCAAAGGTCCCGGAGAGCAGCCCGTTCAGCACGATCAGCGGGTTGCGCGGGTCGAGCGGGTCAGTGTTCGGGTCAAGCAGGTCTGCATAGTCCTCAAAGAGGATCTTCGCTGCCAGCCCGGAGCCGAGCAGAAAGGCCTTTACCTCGGTATCCGAAATGGGGCGCACGGTGGTCTGGCGGGCGGTCAGATCAACCTTTAAGATTCTTCCTGCGTAAACGTCTGGCATCGGGTACTCTCCACCACTTATTTCGATCACGCACAAATGCTGTGGGCCGGGCCGCCTTCCGTGAGGCGCCGGCGCTCCACGTCTAATCGCAATACTGTTTAGATAAGGCCGGAGTCAAGCCTTCAGGCGGCCCCCGGCTGAAGCCTCGACTCCGCTAACTAAACAGTATTGCGTCTAATCGCCCTCGCATTCCGCGATCACCGGCCGGGAACAACCCGATTGTATGCTACCTGGCGAGGAAGGTCAAATTCAGTCCGGGGGAACAGACGCCGGCCCTCCCAGCCGTCGCACCGCGGCCTCCACCTGGCGCACTACGCCCGGCAGATCGGCCAGCACGTCCGACTCGGAGAACGCCAGATACTCCCGCCCGGCCCTTTCCCGAAGTTCCCCGGACGGCGGGCCGTCCCCCAGCGCGATGCCCAGTTGGCCCAACTGGCACAACAGAGCCAGGTCCAATTCGTCGTCTCCGTCTGCTTCGGGGACGCGCTCGGGCAACAGGCCGCGCTCGCGCAACGCCCGGTAGAGCATCTCGCGCTCGGCGCTCTGCACCACCAGGTCGTTGATCTCGGTGGCCTGCGCCAGTCGCTCGCCGGTGGTGTACAGAAAGGTGAACCGCCGCCAGCGGCGGGAGGGGATGGGCTGTGCCAGCCGGACCAGCGGGCCAAGCTGAACTTTGTAGTACTGCTCGCTGGCGCGCGGATGGTCGGGCTGGGTGCGCAACAGCTCGGCGCGGGTGGTCAGTTCGTGCCCGCGCACCCGGGCCACATAGTTCACTGCCCACTTCTCCTCGCCGAACTTCGCTGTCTGGTACAACGCCAGCCAATCCACGTTCACCGTGCGCGGCGCGGTCCGCAGTGGGATGCGGTACCAGCCCAGGATGCGTGCAATCTCCAGATCGCGCCGGTTGTTGATGACCGCCACCAGAATCAGGTCGGTGGCGGATGGTAAAAACTGGGTGGACATGGCCGATTATTGCACTTTGCCGGGGGCCTGCCCCACCACCGCGCCATCCACCGGGTACATGTCCGCATCGGCGGGGTGCAGGCTGACAGAGTGTCCGTAAGCCGAATGTAGCGCGCTGTTGTGGACCTCGACTACTTCCTGTAAGCGCGCTTTGTCTTCCACCGTGCCCCGGTAAAAAGAATCCTTGCTGCCGTTGGCCCGCTGGGTGAAGCTCACCCACTCGCAGGTGCCGTCGGTCTTGCGCTTGGCCAGCAACTTGTAGAAACCCACCCCCGGCACAGTGTTGCTCACCCACGTCCCGGCCACTGCCTCACCGTGATGAACTTCCATGATCGGCACAACGGGCACGCCGCCCAGCGTGGGCAGCTTTTGCTTGCGTTTCTTCATCTGGCTCTCCTCCCCGCGCCAGACTGCTGGAGTCTAGCGCAGCAGCCCGGTCCGCGCGTTGAATTCGTCAATCAGGGCATCCAGTTCCTCCAAATGGCCGTGGATACCGGCCCAGTAGCCCGGATCGTACCACTGGGCCTGGATCACCTGGTAGGTTTTGCCCTGCTGTTCCACCCAGGTGTAGTATTTCAGGTTGTGGATCCGTTTGCGGTCGGGGTAGGTCAACTCGGCCATATTGTCGGTAGTGGCGCCCAGCAGATAGCGGTGGAAGGCGGCCACGGCCTCCCGCTCGCCAAACTCCCCGCGCTCGGCAGTCAGCTCGCGCAGCCGGCTGCCGTACATCGCCATCGAGTCGGTCAGCACGGTCAGCACCACGTCGCCCGCGCCCAGCTCGTACCAGCGCGCCAGCTTGATCGCCGAAAGCAGGTTGGCCACACCGGAGATGCCCGGCAACGGCAGCCGGGCGATCAGCGCCTCCGCCACGCCCTGCGATGCCAGGTAGCGCTGCCCGGCCGGCTCGTTGAACAGCCGGATGAGGGAGATGGTGGCTTCGTCGTCAATCGCCATCACCACATCGGTGTTCTTCACGTTGTGGATCCACGGCACGTGCTTGTCGCCAATGCCCTCGATGCGGTGGGCGCCAAAGCCGTTGGCCAGCAGCGTGGGGCATTGCAGCGCCTCGCTGGCGGCGATCTTGCTCCCCGGCAAGCGTTCCTTCAGGTAATCGCCACAGGCGATGGTCCCTGCCGAGCCGGTGGTCAACGCCACGCCCCGGAAGCTGTCCCCCGGCCTCATCACCTGCTCCAGAACCTCCACCATCGCCCGGCCGGTGACCTCGTAGTGCCACAGATAGTTGCCGAACTCCTCAAACTGGTTGAAGATCGCCAGGTCCTGACCGGAAGCGCGCAACTCCCAGCACTTGTCAAAGATCTCTTTCACGTTGCTCTCGGTGCCCGGGGTCTTGATAATCTCCCCGGCCACGCCCGACAGCCAGTGGAAGCGCTCCTCGCTCATGCCTTCCGGCAAAATGGCGATGGATTGGCAGCCCAGCAGCGCAGAATCATACGCCCCGCCCCGGCAATAATTCCCGGTGGAAGGCCAGACCGCCTTCTGCGTGGTGGGGTCGAACTGGCCGGTGACCAGCCGGGGAACCAGGCAGCCAAACGCCGCCCCCACCTTGTGCGCCCCGGTCGGGAACCACTTGCCCACCAGGGCCACCACCCGCGCCTCGATGCCGGTGAGCGCGCGCGGGAACTCAATGTAGTTCACGCCGCCAAAGCCGCCCCCGCTGGTTACCGGCTGGTTGTGCCAGGTAATGCGGAACAAGTTCAGCGGGTCGAGGTCCCACAGCCCCACCCCCCTCAGCCGGCGCTGGATCCCCTCCGGGATCAGCCCCGGGTTCACCTGCTGCCGGAAGGTGGGGATGATGATGTTGCGCTCGCGCGCGCGCTGGACGGCGCGTTCCAGCGTCTCGGGGTACACAGTCAGGTCAATCATAAATGCTCCTGGCAAACGGTTCGGGTCGAGGCCCGCTCCGGATATCGGCAGAGGTCACAGGGTTACTACATCCCCGTCCTCGGGAAGCAGAATCTCGCCGGCAAACTCGGCCGCGGCCTCCGCGCGCACCGCGCCCAGCCGGCCGTTGTAGCGCGCGGCAACGTGAATCAGCGCCAGCCGCCGGCAGCCGGCCTCGCGGGCCATGCGGGCTGCATTGCGGGCGGTGCCGTCCCCGAGCCGGGCCGGGTCCGCATCTGGCTCCAGCGCGGCGCTGAAGTTGGCCTCGTGGATCAGCAGGTCCACCCCCCGGAACAACGGCAACAGATGGGGGGCGGCCGCCGTGTCGGAGGAGTAGGCAAGCGAAGCCCCAGCGCCGCCGGTCGGACCGGCAGGGGCCAGATCCAGCCGCAGGGCCAGCACCGGCACCCCCGGCGGATGGGCGTTGGGATGGGTGCGCAGGCGCAGCCCCGGCAGCAGCTCGCGCTCGGCAGGCCGGTCCTCCGGCAACGGCAGCCAGATCACGCGGTGCATTACCCCCGACAACTCCGGGTACACACTCACCGACATGGCGCGGGCCACCTCCAGAGTAAGCGCGCCTCCCACAATCGTCAGTGGAAAGTCATCGTCCAGCAGGCGCAGCAAGAACAGCGGCAGCCCCAACACGTGATCGCCGTGGCGGTGGGTGAGAAAGATGGTGTGCACCTCACTCCAATCCACCCCGGCGCTGGTAAGCGCAAAGGGGACGCTGGGGCCGCAGTCTACCAACAAGCGCGGCGCAGGGTCGCGCAGCAGCAGGGCAGTGTTGCCCTGACCGGGTCGTGAGACCGCAGCGCCGGTGCCCAGAAACAGCAGTTCAGCCACGCGGGACGTCCTCCGCCTCGGGCCGGGCAATGTACAAAGGACGGGACCTCGCTTCGTCGTAAATGCGGCCCAGATACTCGCCCAGAATGCCCAGCGAGATGAGCTGCACGCCACCCAGGAACAGCACGGTGATGAGGGTGGAGGCCTGTCCATAAAAGGCGTCGTTGCCCACCAGTCGCAGCACGATCACCAGCGGGATGGCCAGCGCCGAGAGGCCGGCGCAGACAAACCCCAGATAGGTTGCCAGTTGCAGGGGGAAGTACGAAAAACCGGTAATGGCATTCATCGCCAGCCGCACCATCTTGCCCAACGGGTAGTGCGTCTCGCCGGCAAAGCGAGGCGCGCGGCGATAGGGCACGCCGATTTGCCGAAAACCCACCCACGCGCTCATCCCCCGGAAAAAGCGATGCCGCTCATGCATCTGCCCGAGCGCATCCACCACCGCGCGGTCCAGCAGGCGGAAGTTGCCGGTGTCCATGGGAATGTTCACGTCGGTGATGCGGGAAATCAGCCGGTAAAATAGCCGGGCGGTGAGCAGTTTGAACCAGGTTTCGCCTTCGCGCTGCACGCGCTGGGCGTAGGCCACCTCGTAGCCCTCTTTCCAGCGAGCGATCAGGTCCGGGATCAATTCCGGGGGGTCCTGCAGGTCGGCGTCCATCATAATCACCACCTGGCCCCGGCTGTGGTCCAGCCCGGCAGTCACGGCAATCTCGTGCCCGAAATTGCGGGCAAGGTCCACAATGCGCACGCGCGGGTCGGCAGCGCGCAGGCGGCGCATCACCTCCAGCGAGTGATCGCGGCTGCCATCATTCACCAGCAGCAGCTCCCACGGCTCGCCGGCCAGATCCATCACCCCGGCCACCCGATGATAGAACTCCTCCAATCCGGCGGCCTCGTTGTAAACCGGGGCAACGATGCTGTAGCGCGGTTGATCAGGCATAAAAGAAAGCAGCAGAACAGGGCGGAATCTCAGGGGGACATTTTACCAGAGCCGGGCCGGGTACGTTGACCCGACCCGAGCACACTCCTGCCCTCAACCCGCTGCCCCCTCATCCCCGCCCTTCTCCCGCGTGGGGAACGCTGCCGGCGCCCCGACCGGGGTCCCCGCCCCCGCCGCCGGGTCCGGGAAGGGCGGCAGGCCCAGCACCCGCCGCCGCAAATAACGGCCCACCACTCCCGCCGAGGCCATCACCGGCACCACAATCAACGCCCCGAGCACCCCTTGCAGCACTACCGCGCCAATGATCGCCACGAACACCAGCCCCTCGTTGAGCCGGACGCTGCGGCCCAGAAAGCGCGGCCGCAGCCAGATGTTCTTCACGTTGATCAGCACCAGATACACCCCGGCTGTAAGCACCCCGAACCAGAACTTCGAAAGCGGCAAGAAGGTGGAGCCGCCAAGCAGGGCTACCAGCACGGCCAGTGCCGCCGCCACCGCCGGCCCCAGCTCTGGCACCAGACTGAACAGCCCGATCAGAATGCCCAGGATCAGCGCCCCCGGCAGGCCGATGGCCAGCCAGGCCAGCGAGAATATCACCGCCACCACCAGCATCAGCGCCAGTTGGCCGCGCAGATAGGCTGCCCAGACCGCCTTGACCTCCTGATACAGCCGGCGCACGTCTGGCCGGTAGGCTTCCGGGGCCAGGTGGATCAGCCACTCGCGCATGTGCTCCCAGTCTTGCAGCAGGTAGTAAGGGGCCACCAGAATCACCAGCACCCACGCCAGGTTGCGGGTGGTGGCCTCCAGCAACTGGAGCGCACGTTCGGCTACCGGGGTCAGCAATTCCAGCGAGAGTGGGGTGGCCTCCGGCAGCAGGCGAGCCAGCGGGATGCTCCAGCCAAACAGCAGCACTTCACGGCTGCGCAGGGCGGCAAAGGTACCGGCAGTCTGCTGCAGATCCAGCGTCAGGGTGCGGGCCTCATTCAGCAGCACGGGCACCAGCACAGCCGGGATCGCTACCAGCACCGCCAGCCCACCCACGTACACCACAATCACCGCCGCCCGGTGGGACAGCCGGGTAACCGACTGCAAGCCCGTCACTGCCGGATTGAGCACGTAGGCCAGCAGCGCCGAGATCAGCAGCGGCGCGATCAAACTGCGGGCGTACCAGGCCAACCCGGCCAGCGCCAGCGAACCGGCCGCCAGCGCGAACAGCCTGAACGAGCGGCTCCAACGTTGCGTCATTTTTCCCCTTTTTCGTGGTCTGCGGTTCAGCGCCACCGCCCGGCGGGCTGCGAGCCGGTTGTGGACCTGCCGGGCAGGCTCAGGCGCCGGCCAGTGTGACCATCGCGCGCATGGCGCGATACGCAGCCGGCATGTCCGCTGCCACAAATTGCAACCGGGTGCCAGACAGGCGCTCGGCGCCGGGCGCCAGCGCGGCCTTATCCGCCTGGTGGGGGTACATGAAATCCAGTCCCAGCCGCACCTGCCCCTCGATGCGCGCCGGCGCGGGGGCGTTCCCTTCAGCCAGGCGCTTTACCCCGGCCGCCGCGGCGGCGTGGATCAAGTCGCGCGCCTGCTCCGGCGGCGCCAACTCGGCGGCAAAGCGCCCGCGCCCCTGCTTCACCACTGCGACCTGCACCCCCGCGCCAACGAATTCCCGCACCTCCAGCGCTGCCATCTGATCGCCGGAGAGCATGAGCACACTGGCGCCAAAATGCCCGGCAAGGCTGGCGTTCAGCCCGATCTCGCCCACCGGCGCACCGTTCAGCCAGACATCGCGCACACCGTCCGACCACGTGTGGCACAGCACGCCGTTCAGCGTGCCGGCGCGGGCGTGGTAGCCCACAAAGCACACGCCGTCCACGCCGGAGTCAATCCCCTGCATCATGCTGAAGGGCGAGGGCGAACCGGAGTTGAGCCAGGCGCGCGGATCGAGCCTCTCGCGGGGCAGGTTGCGGCCGTTGGAGTGCGCGTCGGAGACCAACACGCGCTCGGCGCCGGCCTGGTGGCATCCGGCCACCGCGGCGTTCACGTCGCCGGTCATAAGCTCGCGGAAGCGGGACCATTCCGCCGTGCCCGGGGTGACGTGCTCCCAGTCCACCACCCCGGAGATGCCTTCCATGTCGCAAGAAATGAGGATCTTCATAGTTGTCTGCTCAACGTATATCCGTTTCCGTCGCTCCCGATGCCATAGTAGCCGCCCGGGTGCTGGCCCACCAGTGAGATGCCCAGGGCAAACGGGTACATACCATTGATCAAGCCTTCCACCTGCAACCATTGGTTCTGCGGGAAGAATGCCCACTGCCCGGCGAACTGCACGTTCAGGCCAATGGCGGGCGCCTGTTGCCAGCCCTGACACATGCCGTTGGGGAGAAACTCGGCCGTGGTCATGCTGCCCACCGCGTCGGTAGTCTGGATTTGCCAGCGCCCGGCGAGCTGAGTTGCTCCTGCAGGCGCCTGCGGCGCGGGCGCGCCCCAACCACCGGCAGGTAACCCCGGCGGCTGGCCTCCGAAAGCAGCGCTCGGGGGCAGGCCCGGCGCCCAACCGGCCGCGCCCGAGAGCGCCAGTCCCTGAAGCAGGTCGTCGCACTGGCGCACCCACCCGGTGCGGCCCAGCCGGGCGAACATCTCACGCGCGTCCCGCAACTGCCCCGCGTGCGGCGGCTCGCTCGACACGGCTAGCAAGAACGTGGCTTGCGCCACCTGGAAGCGTTCGGTGTCATTGCGCGGCGACTGGAGCAACTGTTGCAGCCGGTAGAGCAGTCGCTGCTCATCGCCGGGGTCGTCCGGCGTCAGTTGCGTGAGCAACTGCGCCATGTGCAGCAGCACTTCGGTGTTCGTCGGATCCAGGCGGTTGGCCTCTTCAAGCAAAGCGTGGGCTTCTTTGAGTCTGGCGTAGTACGCGCCTTCGTCTGGCTCTTGCGTCATCGCCTGCGCGTTCGCGCTCAGCCAGCCGGCGCCCTGCTCCGGCCGAGTCGCGTAGCGCCTGACCGCGTCGAACATCATCTCGTCGGCTTCGCTCTTGAGCAGCACTGCCTTTTTGACCAGCAGCTCAATGCGCGAAAGATGCGCCTCTCCTGCGTGAAGTTCGCGGGCCGAATCGGCTTGATCAAAAAGGGCGAGGGCCTGATCGAGGCTCCTGGCCAGGTCATCCGGGGGCGATGGGCGTGTTTCGGCCCGGCTGCCTTCCACGCCGCCCACCTTGCCGGGCTGGAGTTCAGTGGAGACCTCGCGGATCTTGAGCAATTCCCGCAGCGCCTCCGGCGAGGGGTTGACGATTTGAATGATCTGCCCGCTGTAGGAGATATTATCGCGCCCCACAACATCGCGGCCAATGTTTATGTCTCTGGCCTGCAAGCCAACGCCGGGCGAGGAAGATGCCTTATCGGTCACAGAAACCTCCCGGTTGTGGTTGGCGCCTGACCACGAAGCGCCGGTGAAGCCAATGTCATTGGACCTGGCGCCATTCTATCACACGCACAGCCTGCGCATGGCCTCCCGCATCGGCTTGCCTGCGGACCGCCTCCCCCGCTGCCAGCAGCGCCACGCCCACATTTCCGGACTCGCCTGTCGGCAGCCGCAAGCATTGCCGTCCCCCACAGTTTCCAGTACAATCTTGCTCAGTTTGACCTGGCTACGCCCCTTGGCGCCGCATGCTCAGGAGATAGGGCTATGGAGTGTCCAAATGGATGCTCGCTGCCAATGAGTCCCCGGAGAGTGGAGCGGATCTTCCACCGTGGCAACGAGCCGATTGTGATCCGTGATCTGGAGTTACACGTCTGCCCGGAATGTGGCTGCGAGGCCATGCCTCTGCAGTCCGCCCGGATCGTGGAAAACGTTCTCAGCGGCGTAATAGAACCGATCGGCCAGTTCTCTGCGCCGCTCTTTCAGCCTGCTGCTTGATCCCTGCGTCCGGCCTTCCGCAGCGCCACCAGCCTCGGGTCGTTACGGGCCACCTCGCCAACAATCACACACCAGTTGAAGTGAGTTGCCGCTATGATCGAGGGCGGTGGGGCATTTCGGTCTCCAGCAGCCGTTCCTCGTAGATGCGGCGCACGGTGGCCTCGATTTCGGGTTCCTGCACGGTCAGATCGGCGATGCGGAAGCGGGCGGACAGGCGCTGGATGAGCGCGGAGGCGGTGATTTCGTGGCGGCGGAAGGTGTAGGTGACGCGCAGGCCAGCGCGGCTCTTCAGGCCGGCGCCGGGGACTGACACATCGGGATAATTCTGGGCAAAGTCCACCACCAGCTCGCGCTCGCCGCCGAAACGCTGGCGCAGGTCCTCCAGTTGGCCGTCGAACAGCAGCCTGCCGTGGTCAATGATCAGCACGCGCTCGCACAACTTCGCCACGTCGGAGAGGTC
>CAYZNA010000024.1:0-1682 GCA_964478665.1 uncultured Anaerolineales bacterium | reverse complement strand
GTCGTGGGTGGTCAGGATCACGGTGGCGCCGCGCTCACGGTTGATCTGCTGCACAAACTGGCGGATGTGCTCCTTGGCCACCACGTCGAGGCCGATGGTCGGCTCGTCGAGGAAGAGCACCTGCGGGTCGTGCAGCAGGGCGGCGGCCAGGTCGGCGCGCATGCGCTGCCCGAGGGAGAGCGAGCGCACCGGGGTATGCAGAAATGGGTCGAGTTCGAGCAATTCGCGGAAGGCGGTCAGGTTGGCGCGGAAGCGGTCCGGCGGGATCTTGTAGATGTGCTGCAAGAGGTCGAAGGATTCGATCACCGGCAGATCCCACCACAGGGTAGTGCGCTGGCCGAACACCGCGCCAATACGGGCCACGTGCGCCCGGCGCTGCTGCCACGGCACGCGGCCTCCCACCCGCGCCTCGCCGGCGGTGGGGACAAGGATGCCGGTCAGGATTTTCAGCGTGGTGGACTTGCCGGCGCCGTTGGGGCCAAGGTAGCCCACCAGTTCGCCGGGGGCGATGTGAAAGCTGAGGTCGTCCACTGCACGGATCAGGTTGTGCTGGCGGGAGACCAGTCCCCGCAGAGCGCCAAAGCGCCCGGTATGGTGACGGCGGAGGCGGAATTCTTTGGAGAGGTGGTTTACTGTGATCACGGCTCAGCTCCCGGTGCTGGTGTAGTGCCGCACGCCCACGCGCCAGAAGGCGAAGGCGGCCGCCAGCACGGCGAAACCGGCCAACGGGGCCAGAAAATGGGTGTAGGCCGGCAGGCCCAACGGATCGGGCTTGTCCAGAAAGTATAGCGCCGGCAGATAGTTAAGGAAGATGGCCGGCACCACAAAGGTGAAGAAGCGCCGCAGCCACTCGGCATAGATGGTCATGGGGTAGCTCATCAACTCGGTGCCGCCATAGGTGAAGATATTGACCGCCTCCACCGGCTTGACGGTCCAGAAGGTGACGGTGGCGCCGATGATGAAAAGCCCGAGGAAGAAGGCGTACTGGCTGAGCAGCACCACCGGGTAGTACAGGGTCTTCCCCAGAGTCCAGTGCGGGCGGGTGAGGGCCAGACCGAACGCCAGCACCAGCAGGCTCTGGGTCATGCGACCGATCCGGCGCAGGGTCAGCTCAGAGGCAAACACCTGAAAGGTCACACTCAGGGGCCGCAGTAGAAACTGGTCGAAGGTCCCATGCTGAATGTGCAGGCTGAACTGGTCGGGATCGAAGCCGCCGTTAATCATGTCGTGCAGGGTGAAGGCGGTGATCACCGTGCCGTACAGAAAGGCGTACTCGCCCCACCCCCAGCCGGCCACCACCTTGAAGCGCGCCAGCAGAATGCTGATGGCCAGCACGTCCGAGACCGAGAGGATGACGGACCCGAGAATGTCCATCAGCAGCGAGTCCCGGTACTGCATGGCCGCGCGGAACTTGATTGCAGTCAGCCGGCGGTATAGCGAGAGGTGTTCAGCCAGGCCGGACACAAGCGGGCGGTCTATCATGTGCGCCCCCGAATGCGGAGGCGCAGCGCACCGCTTCCCTCACGCTCCCGCGAAGCGTCCACCCTCCCGCGAAGCGTCCACGCTCCACCCTCCACCCCTACCCTCCCTGAATGACCAGTTTGCGCAGCCCGGCGGCCTGCAACAGTCAGACCTCTCTCATCCCCCTGCCCCTTCTCTCCCCGAAACAGGGAGAGAAGGGG
>CAYZNA010000023.1:0-19764 GCA_964478665.1 uncultured Anaerolineales bacterium | reverse complement strand
CCCATGCGGGGGCAGGATCATCAAGCAAAGGAAGCACTATGGCAGAACCAGCGCTGGAAGTACACGGCATCACCAAACACTTTCCCGGTGTGCTGGCCAACGACGACATCAGCCTGACGCTGGAGAAGGGTCAGATTCACTGCATGTTGGGCGAGAACGGCGCGGGCAAGACCACGCTGATGAACATCATCTACGGCCTGTACCAGCCAGAGGCAGGGGAAATCCGGGTTAATGGCCGGCCGGTCGCCATCCACAGCGCCAACGACGCCATCCGATTGGGCATCGGAATGGTGCACCAGCACTTCATGCTCATCCCCGAACTGAGCGTGACCGAGAACATCATCCTCGGCAACGAGGTCACCTTCGGGCCATTTCTCAACCGCCGCAAAGCCGCCGGGCAAATTGAGGAACTTTCCCGCAAGTTCGGCCTGGCGGTGGACCCCCAGGCGCGGGTGGGCGATCTGCCGGTGGGCGCGCGCCAGCGGGTGGAGATCATCAAGGCGCTCTATCGCCGGGCAGACATTCTGATTCTGGACGAACCCACGGCGGTGCTCACCCCGCAAGAGGCAGAAGACCTGTTCAAAGTGATGCACGCGCTGATCGAGCAGGGCGTGTCCATCATCTTCATCACCCACAAGCTGAAGGAAGTGCTGGCCGTGGCCGACAAAATCACCGTGCTGCGGCGGGGCAAGGTGGCCGGGGTGGTCTCGCCCGGGGAAGCTACCGAGGCCTCGCTGGCCTCGCTGATGGTGGGCCGCGAGGTTATTCTGACGGTGGAGAAGGGCCCGGCCCAACCCGGCGAGCCGGTGCTGGTAGTGCGCGGCCTGCAGGTGGAAGACGACCGCGGCCACCGCGCGGTGAACGGCATCTCGCTGGAGGTGCGCGCCGGGGAACTGCTGGGGGTCGCCGGGGTGCAGGGCAACGGTCAAACCGAGCTGGTAGAGGCCCTGACCGGGATGCGCCCCCCGCTGAGCGGGCAGGTGACCATCGCCGGGCGCGATACCACCTATGCCAGTCCGCGCCAGGTCACCGAGCTGGGCGCGGCTCACATCCCGGAGGACCGCGAGGACGACGGGCTGGTGAAATCCTACCCGCTGGTGGACAACCTGATCCTGAACTCGTACTATCGCCCGCCGTTTTCGCGCGGGATTGTGATGGACGAGGCGGCCGCCGCCCGCAACGCGCAGCAGGTGATAGAAAAGTTCGACGTGCGCACACCCGGCATTTATGTGACCGCCAGCACGCTCTCGGGCGGCAACAAACAAAAGCTGATCGTGGGGCGCGAGTTCTCCCGCCCGATCAAGCTGTTGATTGCCGCCCAACCCACCCGCGGGCTGGACGTAGGCTCGATTGAGTTTATCCACCAGCAGCTCATCTCCCGGCGCGATGAAGGGGTAGCGGTGCTGCTGGTTTCCGCCGAACTGGATGAGGTTCTGGCCCTGTCCGACCGCATCGCGGTGATGTATCGCGGCCAGATCATTGATACCCTGCCAGCCGCACAGGCCGACCGCGAGAGGCTGGGGCTGCTGATGGCCGGCGTTCACCCGGAGGTCGCGCAATGACCGAGACCGCAGTGACAGACCAGAAAAAGCCAGACCGGCGCCCGACTGGCCGCAAGCAGCCCCTCTCGTGGGGAGAGCTGGGGCCGCGCCTGGTGCCGGTCCTGGCAGTGATCACCGCTATGCTGTTTGGCGGATTGTTCATGCTGCAAGCCGGGACCGACTGGAACGCAGCCGGGGCCGCCTTTCGCGCAGAGGGCGCGCTCGGCTTCGCGCGTGCGCTTGGCCCCGGCGTGGCGCGCGCCGGCACCGCCTACGAGGCCCTGATCGAGGGCGCGACCGGCCTCGGCTACATTGACGCCACCACCGTGCGCGCCCAGACCACCGTCTACACGCTGCTGCCGCTGGGCCAGAAAGACATTATCTTCATCCCGCGCAACCTGATTGACACCACCGTGCGCGCCATTCCCTTCATTCTGGCCGGGCTGGCGGTGGCGCTGGGCTTCAAGTGCGGGCTGTTCAACATTGGCGCGGAGGGGCAGCTTTACGCCGGGGCGCTGCTCTCGGTGTACGTGGGTTTCCATCCAGCCCTGGCCGGGTTGCCCTCCGTGATCCACCTTCCGCTGGCCATGCTGGCCGGGGCGGTGGGCGGGATGATCTGGGGCGCCATTCCCGGGCTGCTTAAGGCCCGCACCGGCGCGCACGAAGTGATCAACACCATCATGATGAACTACATTGCCATCCGCCTGGCGGACTGGCTGATCAAGAGCCGCAAACCGTTGATTTTGCTGGACGTGACCGCCAGCGTACCGCGCACGCCCTACATTGCGCCCGGGGCCATGTACCCGCAAATCGCCAACACGCCGCTGCACCTGGGGCTGTTTGTTGCGCTGGGGGCGGCGGCCCTGGTGTGGTGGTTCCTGTATCGCACCACGCTCGGTTTCGAGGTGCGCACGGTGGGGGCCAACCCGGACGCCGCGCGTTATTCCGGGATGAGCGTGGCGCGCAACTTTGTGCTGGCCATGGCCCTCAGCGGCGGGCTGGCCGGGTTGGCCGGGGCCGGGGAGGTGCTGGGGGTGCAGCACAACCTGTCGCCGGGCTTCTTTGCCGGGGTGGGGTTCGATAGCATCGCCATCGCGCTGCTGGCTCGCAACAACCCGTTCACCATCATCCCGGCGGCGCTGCTGTGGGGCGGCCTGCTAAACGGCGCCGGCCTGATGCAGATCCGGGCAGATCTTTCGATTGATCTGGTGAAGATCATCCAGGCGCTGATCGTGATGTTCATCGCCGCCGATCAAATCGTGCGCGCGCTGTGGCGCATCCGCGCCCGCCGCCGCGAAGAGGAACTTGTATTCACGCGAGGCTGGGGCCAATGACCACACGTCGCTTTAACATCACCCGCACCCACATCTTTGCCGCCTTCTTCGTCATCGTGGGCGGCTGGATGCTGCTGCAGGTCCCCGGGGCGTTCGCGCCCGAGACCATTAGCAAAATGAGTCTGGGCGTCGGCAAGACCGCGCCCATCTGGGAAGCTCCCACGCGCAGCGTGCTACTGGTCGCTGCCGTGCTGTACGTTCTGGGCGGGCTGGTCGGGCTGATCAACCGCTGGCCGCGCCTGAGCTTCGCGCTGCTGCTGCTGAATGGGGTGCTGATGTTCCCGGCCATCCTGATCGGCGCAGCCGCCGGCAAGCAGACCAACATACTCACTATGCTGGCGGAAAGCCTGCGGCTGGCGACGCCCATCGTGATCGGGGCCACCGCCGGCATCTGGTCGGAGCGCTCGGGGGTGGTCAACATCGCCATCGAGGGCATGATGCTGTCCGGCGCCGGCTTCGGCTTTACCGCCTTTTTCTTTCTTGAACCGGCCATGCCGGGGCAGACCAACCTGGCGCTATTCATCTCCGTGCTGGTGGCCATGCTGCTCGGGGGGATCATGGCGCTGCTGCACGCCTGGCTTTCGATCACCTTCAAAACCGATCAGATTGTGAGCGGGACGGTGATCAACATCCTTGCCATTGGCCTGACCAGCTTTGTGCGCCGCGAGTGGCTGCTCTCCACCCGCGCCGGGCGCGTGACCCTGCCCAGCATCGCCGTCCCCGGGCTGGTGAAAATCCCCATCATCGGCGAGGTGCTGTTCAACAACAAGCCGATTTTCTACATGATGTTCATCCTGCTCATCGTCACTCACGTGATTCTGTTTTACACCCCCTTCGGCCTGCGCATGCGGGCGGTGGGCGAGCACCCGCATGCGGCTGACACCGTGGGCATCAACGTGATCTGGACCCGCTATCGCAATGTGATGATCAGCGGGATGATTGCCGGGCTGGGGGGGGCGTGGTTCTCGCTGGAAACGGTGGGCGGCTTTGACGATCTAATGACCGGCGGGCGCGGCTTCATCGCGCTGGCGGCGGTGATCTTCGGCAAATGGACCCCCTTTGGAGCTTTTGGCGGCGGGCTGCTGTTTGGCTTCGCCGACGCGCTGGGCACCCGCTTTCAGATCCTCAACGTGCCGGTGCCGCCACAGTGGTTACAGATGCTGCCGTTTATCACCACCATGGTGGTGCTGGCCGGGCTGATCGGGCGGGCCGTGCCCCCGGCAGCGGATGGGCAGCCTTACGAGAAGCAGTAGCCGTCCGGCGCGGCGCTACTCTTCTCGCTTGTACGGTTTGAGCAGGGCCGCCGGATAGGCCGCATTGCGCCCGGCCAGGGCCAGCGCCGCAATGGTTACGAGGTAGGGCAGGGACAGCAAGAACTGATAGGGCACATTCAGCCCCACCGCGCGCAGGCGAAGCTGCAACGCCTCCACGCCGCCGAAGAGCAGCGCCCCCAGCAGCACCTTTCCCGGTTGCCAGTTGCCGAAGATCACCAGGGCAATCGCCACCCAGCCGCGCCCGGCCACAATGCCGAAGGTGGCCGTGCCCAACTGCGCCAGCGAGAGAAAGGCGCCCCCCAGCCCCATCAGCGCCCCCCCGAGGGCCAGCGTGGTGTAGCGCACCGCGGCCACGTTCACCCCGGCGGTATCGGCCGCTTCCGGGTTCTCGCCCACCGCGCGAATCCACAGGCCAAAGGTGGTGCGATACAGCACCCACGCGGCCAGCGGCACCAGCAGCAGCGCAAAATAGGTCAGCCAATATTGCTCGAAGATCGGGGCGATGGCGCCCAGCGCCGGCAGGCTCAACTGGCGGAAGGGCGCAAGCCTGGGTGGGTTGGCGCTGCCCTTGAACTGCAAGCGGAAGAAAAACAGCGCCAGCCCGGAGGTAAGCAGGGTGACGCCCAGGCCGGAGACGTGCTGGTTCAGGCCCAGAGTGACCGCCAGCCAGCCCATCAGCAGCCCCGCCAGCAAACCGGCCAGCGTGGCAGCCAGCAGCCCCACCCACAACGAGCCGGCCAGGTAGGCGGCGATGAAGCCGAGGATGGCTCCCATCAGCATGATGCCTTCGATGCCGAGATTCAGCACCCCGGCGCGTTCGGCAAAGACCTCGCCCAGCCCCGCCAGCAAGATCGGCGTGGCGATGCGCAGGGTGGCCGCCAGCAGGCCGATGATCAGCGCCTGGACCATTCGGTGGCCCTCCGCAGCCGGTAGCGCGTGAGCAGCAGCATCGCCAGCGTAACCAGCAGCAGGGTGGCCTGCACTACGTCGGCCAGGAAGCCGGGAATGCCCATCTGCCGGCTGACCGATTGCCCACCGACCTCGATCAGCGCAATGAAGGCCGCCGCCAACCCGGCGCCGAACGGGTTGAGCGCGGCCAGCGTGGCGATCACGATGCCGGAGTAGCCGTAGCCGGGGGAGATGTCCTCCAGCAGGCGGTGATGGATGCCGGCCACTTCACCCACGCCGGCCAGCCCGGCGATCCCGCCGCTCACCAGCGCGGCGATCAGAATGGTGCGCGCTACGTCCACGCCCATAAAACGCGCGGCGTCTTTGCCCAGCCCCACCGCGCGCAGCTTCAGCCCCAGCGGTGTGCGGGCCAGAATCCACCACAGCCCCAGCATCACTGCACCCCCCACAACCAGCCCGAAGTGCACGCGCGACCCCGGCACCAGCACCGGGAACACAGCCGCCGGCGCGAGGCGCGGCGACTGCGGCCAGTGCGTCACCGGGTCCAGCCACGGGCCGTTGAGGATGGCGTTGATGAAATACAGCATCACCGAGTTCAGCAGCAGGGTGGTGACCACCTCATCCACGTTCAGACGCGTGCGCAGCAGGGCAGGGACCAGCGCCCACAACATCCCGGCCGCAAACCCGCCGAGCAGCATCAGACCAATGACGACCGGCGAGGGCAGCACGCCGGCCAGCGGCAACTGGCCGACCCACGCCGCCGCCAGCGCACCGGCGTAGAGCTGGCCTTCCGCGCCGATGTTGTAGTATCCAGCCTGAAAGGCGAACACCACCGACAGCCCGGCCAGCAGCAGCGGGGTAGCCTTCACCAGCACTTCGAGGGCACTCACCGGGGCCGTGAGCGGGTCTACCAGCATGGCATAAAAGGCCCTGAACGGGTTGGCGCCCGCCAGCAACAGCAATGCCACCGTCAGCAGGAAGGTGGCAATAATGGACAGGACGGGGATCAGCACCCGCACCCACCACGGCGCGGCCGCACGCTCAAGTCGCCAGCCCGGCATCCGGCCTCCTTTCGCGCCGCGAACCGGACATCATCAGGCCCAGGCCTTCGGCGCTGGCTTCCGATGCGCTCACCTCGCCTACAATCTGCCCTTCGTAAATCACGGCGATGCGGTCGGCCAGCGCCAGAATCTCATCGAGGTCCTCAGAGATGAGCAATACCCCCGCGCCGCGCGCGCGCTGTTCCAGCAGGCGGCTGCGCACGTAGTCTGTGGCGCCAATGTCCAGCCCGCGGGTGGGGTCCACGGCCACTACCAGCGCCGGGTTGCGGTGCAGGCTGCGGGCCAGAATCACCTTTTGCAAATTGCCGCCGGAGAGCGTACGGGCGCGGTCGGTGGGCGTGGCTTTGATCTGGTATTCTTCGATCAACTGCGCCGCGTGGGCCAGCATGGCCCGGCGGTCGAGCTGGCCGCGACGGGTGAACTCGGGCAGGTATTCGAGGCTCATGTTCTCGGCCACGGTCAGCTCGCCGACCACGGCGCTCAGGCGATCTTCCGGGATGTGCACCACCCCCCGGCGTACGATTTCGGCCGGCGATAGCCCGGCCAGCTCGGCGCCGGCGAGGCGGATGGCGCCCTGTCCGGGGGGGCGCAGCCCATGCAGCACCTGCGAGAGTTCACGCTGCCCGTTGCCGGCCACGCCGGCCACCGCCAGAATCTCCCCTGCCCGCACGGCGAGGCTGATTCCGCGCAGCGCGTCGTGGCCCTGGTCGCTGGCCGCCCACACCTCGCTGAGGCTGAGCACCGGCTCGCCGGCCGGCGGGGCCTTGCCACTGCGCACCACGCCGAAGGTCTCGCGCCCGACCATCAGGCGCGCCAGCTCTGCTTCGCCCGTCTCGCGCGTGTGCCGGCGGCCGACCACACGCCCGTCGCGCAGCACCGTCACGCGGTCACTGGTCTCCAGCACTTCCTGCATTTTGTGACTGATGAACACCACCGCGAGGCCGCGAGCCACCAACCCTTTGATGGCGGCGAACAGGGCTTCGGACTCCTGCGGGGTGAGCACGGCCGTCGGCTCGTCCAGAATCAGCACGCGCACATCGCGGTGCAGCGCCTTGAGGATCTCAACGCGCTGCTGCTCGCCCACCGATAGATGGCGCACAATGGCCGCGGGGTTGACGTCGAAGCCGTAGCGCCCGGCAGTGGCCGCTACGGCGCGTTGCGCGGCAGCCAGATCAAAACGCACCCCGGTGGGCATGCCCAGGACCACGTTCTCGGCCACGGTCAGGGTGCGGATGAGGGTGAAGTGCTGGCTGACCATGCCAATGCCGTGGGCGATGGCGGCCGCCGGGGAGTGCAATTTGACCGCGCGCCCGTCAATCAGAATCTGGCCCTCGTCGGCCGTGTACAGGCCGTAGAGGATTTTCATCAGAGTGGATTTGCCGGCGCCGTTCTCGCCCAGCAGCGCGTGCACTTCTCCGGCGCGCAGCTCAAGGTCTATGCCCTCGTTGGCGACCAGCGCGCCGAAGCGTTTGGTGATGCCGCGCAGTTGGAGCGATTGCAGTGCCATGCCGCAGGTGTGAACAGGGGCGACGCGCGCGTCGCCCCTGTTTTGTGTAGGGAGTGGGTGCGGCTATCCGCCGGAGGCGGACGGCGCGCCCTCGTTGATGTCCACCCGCAACTTGCCGCTGATGATGTCAGCGCGCTTCTGCTTGACCAGGTCCAGCACGTCGGCCGGAATCTTCGATTCGTTGCCGTGATAGGGCGCCAGGTCCGAGCCGCCCTTGACCATGGTGCTGAAGTCCTTCAGGTCCTGGGCGGTGAAGGTACCGGCCTTTACCTGCTTGATCACATAGTCCACCGTCGGTCCCATGTTCCACACCGGGCCGGTGAGCACGTAACCGGGCGCCTCGGCGTTCTGGTCGGTCAGGCTGCCGAAGGCGAACAGGCCTTTCTCGGCCGCGGCTTCAATGCCACCCTCACGTTCGGCGTAGATGACGTCGGCGCCGGCGTCAATCAGCGCCAGCGTGGCTTCCTTGGCTTTGGCCGGATCGAAGAAGGAGTTGATGAAACTCACGGTCACCTTGACGTCGGGGTTGACCTCCTTCGCGCCCTGAGTGAAGGCGTTGACGATCCGGTTGACCTCCGGGATGGGCATGGCAGCCACCACGCCGATGACGTTGGACCTGGTCATCTTCCCGGCGATCAGGCCACACAGATAGGCCGGTTCGTGAATCCAGTTGTCGAACACGGCCAGGTTGGGGTTCTGCGGACCCTGATCCGAGCCAAAGACGAAGGCAATGCCGGGAAACTCGGAGGCCACCTTCGCCACCGCGTCGCGGGTGCCAAAGGCATCTTCGAAGATCATGTCCGGCTTGTTCTTGGTGGCTTCCTCGCGCAGCACGCGCTCCATGTCGCCGGCATAGCCAATGTTGTCGCTCCAGGTGTATTCGACATCGCCGCGCTGCTGGGCCGCTTGCAGCGCGGTATGGATCGCGTTGTCCCAGGGCTCTTCCAGCGGCGTGGCGAAGGCCCCGAAGACTTTCAGTTTACCGCCGGTGGAGGCGGCCGGTGTGGCGGTAGCCCCACCGCAGGCGCTGAGAGCAAGGGCCAGCGCCAGCAGTAGACTGAGAATTGTGAAACGAGCGTGGTGCTTGAACATGTTTTTCTCCTCCTGAGGCAGCAAGATGAATATGGCGATGGAGGTTGTGAATGTCTCTCCCCGATAGGCGTCTCCTGTTCCGGGCCGCGAGCCGGGCAACCGGTAAGCTATGCCTCGCCGATGTCTTCCGCCCACAGCTCGGGATGGGCGCGGACAAAGTCGGCGAGCAGTGTGATGCATTCTTGCGAGTGCAGGTCTATCACCCTGACGCCGTTCTCGCGCAGCCAGTCAAGCCCGCCGGCGAAGTTCACCGACTCGCCTACCACCACCGTGCCAATGTTGAACTGGCGGATGAGGCCGCTGCAATACCAGCACGGCGCCAGGGTGGTCACCATGATCTTGTCGCGGTAGTTTTTGACCCGGCCGGCATTGCGAAAGGCATCGGTCTCGCCGTGCACGGACGGGTCATCCTGCTGCACCCGCCGGTTGTGCCCGCGTCCCAACACATTGCCCTGCGAGTCGCACAGGCAGGCGCCGATGGGGATCCCGCCCTCGGCCAGCCCCTGGCGCGCCTCGGCCAGAGCCACTTCCAACAACGTAGCGTACATAAGCCCTCCACGACAGAATGCGATTGTGAGCACTTTACATCATCTGCGGAAAGTGTGCAACGCTGTGTTTTCACGGTGGGCAGGCAAACGCCGTCGGGGCGTGGGGTCGGGGCGTGGGGTCGGGGCATGGGGATGCCCCGACTACCGGCGGCGAGGAGACTACCGCCGGCGAGAATTGGGCGCGGCGGGCAGCCTGTACTCGCCCGGACCGGCCAGCCGCAGCGGCCAGGGGAGGTCTTTCCGGGGCGGGGGAGCAGAGGCGGCCAGGGCAGCCGCCCCGGCGGAGGCCAGCCACAGGGCCAGCAAATCAGCCGAGAGGGCCGGGTTGGGGGCCGCGGCCGGGATGGCCCAGTCGTCAGCCCACAGCAACGCGGTCGGGGGGCGGAAAATGTGTCCCCGGCGGTAGCCGGTCCGGGAGACGTATCCCCAGTCGCGGGGCAGGGTGAAGGCGCTATCCGGGTCGTGCGGCCGGCGTCCGGGCGCCCAGTTGGAGCCGAGCGGGCGCAGGTCGAGGGGCGGCAGGCGCAGCAATTCCCCGGCCCGGATCAGCTCCGGGACCAGCGCCACCGGCGCGGAAATCAAGTCCAGCGGCAGGTTGTACAGCAGGCGGGTGAAGTTGCCGGTGTAGAAGTACGGCTGGAGCGGCCGGCCCAGCCGCCCGGCCAGCCAGGCGAGCGGCTCGGCCTGGGCATCGGACGGCAGCAGCACGCGCAACCGCTGCGGGCCGGGCAGGCGCGGCAGGGCAGCCCCGATCCACAGGGCGGGCAGGGCAGCGAGCGCCTTCAGAAACGCGCGACGAGGGAGCATGGGGATGGACGGTGCAAGAGACGGGCCGGGAGGACAAATGATGAATGCGGAAGGCGGAAGGCGGAAGGCGGAAGGCGGAAGGCGGAATGGGGAATGCGGAAGGCGGAATGGGGAAGGCGGAATGCGGAATGATGAATGCGGCGCCTGCCGTTCATCCTTCATCCCCTTCGGTCGTTCATCGTTTGAGAAGGCTGATGGACTCGATGTGGTAGGTGTGGGGAAAGAGGTCGAGCGGGAGGACTTGCAGCAGGGTGTAGCCGCCGTCGCGGGTCAGGCGGGAAAGGTCGCGGGCCAGGGTGGCGGGGTCGCAGGAAACGTAGACGATGGTTTGCGGGGCGAGGGCCAGCAGGGCTTCGCGGGCGGCGGGGGCCAGGCCGGCACGGGGCGGGTCCAGCACAGCGGCCCGCTCCCCGGCGACCGGCAGCCCGGCGAGGGCCGGCAGGGCCTGCTCCACGGTGGCCTCGTACAATTCCACGTTGTCGAACTGGTCCAGATTGAACACGTAATCAGCGCAGGCGGCGGGGGCGGCCTCCACGCCGATCAGCCGCCAGGCGTGCGGGGCGAGGAAGGCAGAGAAGAGGCCCACGCCGCAGTACAGGTCCAGCACGGTCTCGCCGCCGCGCAGGTTCAGCAGGGCCAGCACGCGGCGCACCATCTCCTCCGCCTGGGGGGTGTTGACCTGAAAGAAGCTGTCGGCCGAGACCCGGAAGGGGCGCCCGAGCACTTCCATCAGCAGGTGATCGTCGCCGGCCAGCACCAGCGGCTCCGCGCCCGGGGCAAGGTAGACCACCGAGAGCGGCAGGTCGAGCGTCACTTCCGGGGCCTGGCCCTCCCCGGCCTCAAGAATCAGCAGCGCCTGGTCCGCGCTCCCGGCCAGCAGGGTGAGGCCGTCGAGGCCGAGGTCGGGGTCAAGCTCGAGCTGCGGCCACAGTTCGGTCAGCGCCGGTTCCAGGATGTGGCACTCGCTGATGGGTACTACCCGGTTGGAGCGGGCGGCCTGATAGCCAGGGCGGCCGTCCGGGGCGAGGGAAAAGCGGGCGCGGTTGCGGTAGTTCCACGGCGCAGGGGAGGGCAGGGTGGGGTCCACCGGCGGATCGGCAAAGCCGCCGAGCCGGGTGAGTTGCTCGATCAGAATCTGGCGTTTGGCGCGCAATTGGGCCGGGTAATCGAGATGCTGGTAATGGCAACCGCCGCACTCGCCAAAATGGCGGCAGCGGGCCGGGACCCGCTCCGGGGAGGCTTCCAGCACCTCCAGCGGCCGGGCGCGGGCGCGGCGCGCGCGCGATTCGACGATCTCGGCCCGCACCAGTTCGCCGGGCAGCCCGAAAGGGACGAACACCGCCCGGCCCCCCTCATCACGGGCGAGGGCATCGCCGCCGTAGACCAGGGTTTGCAATCGCAGGGTTATTTCTGTCACCGGTATTCTTCACCCGTGGCGGGCGGACGGCTATTGGCGCGTCACTTCTCTCCAGCTTCTTTGGCCTGATATCGCATCTTCGGCTCCAACAGTGCGGGCTGCGTGACTGAATTGCCCCTATCAGCACGGCCTGATGGTACGGGTTCGTGCTCCAGAATCTCTTCATCGAAGAGGTCCGGCTGCTCGTACAAACCCGGAAACCGGAATTTCGACGCCTGAAGGTACTCCTCAACCCACTCAATCGCTATCCAGTGTCTCTCCAACCGCTCTGCTACTTCTCCAGTTATGTTGCTACCTGCGAATGGATCAACTACCAGGTCGCCGGGATCGGTCAGAAATTTGATGAAAAACTCCGGTAGCCCGTGCGGAAATCGCGCCGGGTGAGGCTTGAGGCCCCGCCGGCGACACTCGCGCAGATATGTGCTGTTCGAGTCAGTATTGGCAAGGATCAGCAAATTGGGCGGGATTGCCCCCTGATTATCCTTCGAGAAATTCTCGGAGATATCATGACCGGATGGTCGCAGTTTCGCCTTATACCCATTGGCGAGTAACTTCTTCATCGACTCGCTATAGGGTTTGAGTACACTGCGATTACTGGCCTTCGGATGAGCAGTCTTTGATAGCCACCAGATTGGGTCAACTGCGTCCTTCACTCGTATTCGCCTCACAGTTACCCACTCAGCCGGGGGGGGTAGCTTAGATGGGTTGTACCAGTAGAACTCCTGCGCCAGATGAAACCCCAGGGTCTTGCAGAGTGCAATTACGAGTTCGAAGTGATAGAGCGATCGGGTGGGCTGGCCCCTGATCCAGGTACCGCCAATATCAATGACCAGACTACCTTCGTCCTTAGCACACGTTTGAACTCAACGGCGAAATCCACAAACCACGGCACGTAATCCTTAGCATCAACGTTCCCGTACTCTTTTTGCCGCTCCAAGGCAAATGGCGGCGAGGTTACTACTAGATCAACCGACTCACGGTCCATCTGCCGCAGGTATGTCAGGGCATCGCCGAGGTAGGCTGCGCCGAATTCGGTTGTGTAGAATGGTTCCTGCTTAAGAGTATACTTGGTCACACTAATCACCTTCTGGCTGCTCTGTGTAGCTCCGACGTTCCTTCACCTTCATCGCCCGCTCAGCTTTGCTGTTCAGGAGAGAAACGATACTTGTAGGATCGGCGCTGATCTGTTCAAGTTCGGCTCCATTCAGCAGAATCACGTTCAAACTGGAAGTCCTCATCACGTGGCGAGAGTAGTTGTAGGCGTCCTGGGTGAAATCGCCGGTCGTAACCACCAGCACTACGTTCGCGTAAGTGAAAGTCAGCGAAAGACCGACCTCCTTCGCCACATCGTCCAATCTGACCGAGGCCGTGTTCTTAGCCTGAACCTGCCACCGCGTGAATAGCAAGCGGGCGCCCTCTACGATCACGTCAACCTCGGCGCCGCCAGTGTCGGCGCTTCGAATACGCCAGCCCTTGAATTCCAGATCGAGCAGCCGTGTAAAGTAAACCGCCAGCAGTTCGAGCGCTTTCCCTTTGACGTTCTTGCTGGGGGAACGATGGAGGTTTATCTCCTCACCGGCCGACTGCATAGCTGCCAACGTTTCTGTCAGCGCAACGCCACGCAGATTTAGCAGAATGTGTCTGGCAAACTGTTGGTAGAGCGCATCAGGCGTAACGACAATTGCCAGCATCTCGTTCGCCAGATTAGTTGGCGTAGCCCCGTCCTCGCCTAATAAACCATAGGCTCGCAAGGCCAACACAGTGTTATCGGCCAACTTCCACCGTTGATCGGGTGAATGACCTGCGAAGAACGCAGCACACACTGCCTCTGTGATTCTCTGTCGGTCCCCCGCTCCATCGTGAATGATCTGCAGCAGTTGTGCCAGATCCACCTGATTGGGACTGAACTGAGCACCAAACGGAATCTCGCTCTTCTTCGCCATGGGCAGCCTCCCTACCGTGGTCGTAGCTTGACGGATTGTACTGTGTTCGGGGGGGAAGTTCAAATACGTCATGCCCGGGTATAATCGCGCGCATGCGCCTTTCCCTTATCCTCACCGTGCTCAACGAAGGCGACTCCCTGCGCCCGCTGCTGGACTCGCTGTGCGCGCAGACCCGCCCGCCAGACGAGGTGATCGTGGCCGACGGCGGCTCCACCGACGGGACCGTGGCGGTATTGCAGGAGTACGCCAGCCGGCTGAACCTGCGCGTACTGGCGGCCCCCGGCGCGAACATCTCGCAGGGGCGCAACGCCGCCATCCGCGCCGCCAGCGGGGAGGTGATTGCCGTCACCGACGCCGGCGTGACGTGCCGGCCGGACTGGCTGGAAAAGCTGGCAGCTCCCCTGCGGGAACCCCCCCAATCCCCAATTCCCAATCTCCGATCTCCAGTAGCGGTCGCCGGTTTCTTCGCCAGCGACCCCCGGACGCCCTTCGAGGTGGCGCTGGGGGCCACGGTGCTGCCCGAAGCGGGTGAGATCAACCCGGCCAGCTACCTGCCCTCCAGCCGCAGTGTGGCCGTCCGTAAGTTGGCATGGGAGGCGGTGGGCGGCTACCCGGAGTGGCTGGATTTCAGCGAGGACGTGGTCTTCGACCTGGCGCTGCGAGAGCGCTTCGGGCCATTTGTCTTCGTGCCCGAGGCGCGGGTGCACTTTCGGCCGCGCGCCTCGCTGCCGGCCTTCTTCCGGCAGTACTACTGCTATGCGCGGGGGGACGGCAAAGCGGGACTGTTCACCCGCCTGCACCTGATTCGCTATTTCACCTATTGCGTGGCGCTGCCGCTGGGGGTGTACGCGGCGCTGGCGGTCAGCCCATGGCTGTGGCTGGCCGGGGCGCTGGCCGGACTGGCTTATCTGCGGCGGCCGCTGCTGCGGCTGCGAGGAAAACTTGCCAGTCTCCGGCCCTGCCAGCGGTGGACCGTGCTGGCGCTGGTCCCTGTGCTTCGGGTGGTGGGGGACGTGGCCAAAATGGCCGGCTGGCCGGCCGGGGTGAGGTGGCGCCTGCGCCGCCGGTGACCACCTGACTCCGCGGTGGTCGCATGCATTTCACTTTTGTGGAAAACGCCCGCGCGGACAAGGGATTGCCCGCGCTACCCCGCCGTGGGCGGGGGCACACCCATGCCCCGCAGCCCCCGGAAGCACTGACGTGAAATACACTCCTGCGAGCCAGGGGACCGGGTGTACTTTAGTACCGATACCGTAGGGAAGAATCCCCGGGTTATGCTATAGTAAAGGTTAACCCAGGGTTAGAATCGGCGGCATAACACCCGGCGCAAGTGGGCGCCTGCCACTGGCCCACGGACGATCCGGATCAAGAGAGAACAGGACAGACCGATGCGCACTTCCAGAACATTAGCTGGTTTCATTCTCGCCCTCTCCCTCGTTATTTCTTCCAGCGCGCCCCCTGGCGCGCTGGCGTCCGTCCAGCGCCGCCCGCTAGAACTGGGGCCGGAAGCGCTCAGCGGCACAGTAAACATCAACAGCGGCGCCACTTACACCACCAACCGCCAGGTGAGTCTGGGACTGAGCACCTCCGGGGCGACCGGCCCGGTGGAAATGCGCTTCTCCAACGACAACGTGACCTATACCCCCTACGAGCCGTTCGCCGCCAGCAAAACCTGGACCCTGCCCAACCCGGCCAACGCCGCCTTCGTGCGCTACTCCCCGCAACCCACCTACGACCCGCCTCCCACCCCCAGCGGCCAGCCGATCAGCCTGGGAGTGCTGCTCTCCATCCCGGCCTACAACGCCAACCAGACAGCCGCCGCTGCAGCCAGCCTGGGCGTGAAGTACAGCCGCTTCTCGGCCAACTGGATTGACACCGAGCCAACGCCCGGGAACTTCACCTTTGCCGGCGCCAACGACTTCGCCATCTCCCAGGCCGAGGGCGCCGGCCTGCGGGCCTTCCCTACCCTCACCATTGGCAAGGGCTGGATGAACGGCCAGCCGCCCGACGCCCAGTCCAAGTCCTACCCGCCCTCCGACCTGAGCCAGAGCTACGACCCCAACACCGCCTACAGCCCCACCTATTACAACTTTGTTTATCAGTTTGTCTCTTATTACGCCGGCCACTTCGATCACATCGCGGTGGAAAACGAGGAAAGTTCCATCCTGTTCTGGGGCGGCACCGCCGACGAATACGTCCGGGTAATCAAGACTGCCTACAAGGCCATCAAGGACGCCGATCCCAACGCCAACGTGACCAACGGCGGCTTCGTCAGCTCCTCCTTTGGCCTGTGCATCGCCGACGACTGGATTGACAACGGCCTCACCACCACCGACGAGGCCTACGCGGCCGCTATCGCCTATTCCCGCGCCGCCTCCGAGTCCGGCGAGACTGCTCTGACCACCTCACAGCAGGTGGCTGCCGCGCTCAAGCAGCCGGGCATTCAAGATAACTGCAACTACATCACCGACGTGCTGGCTAACCTGGGCGGGGCGGTGGACGTGCTCAACTTCCACTTCTACGAAGACCCCGAGGTGATGCACTACATCCCTGAGTGGTACACCCGCCGTATGGGCCTGGCCGGCTACTCTGCGCCGGTGCTCTCCAACGAGATGGGCCAGCGCGGCACCATCGCCTACGCCACCACTTACGACCACTCGGTGGACATGATGCGCAAGCTCACCACCGCCGCCAGCCTCGACATCCTGTCGGTGATCTGGTTTGCCACCGAGACCGTCGGCACCGGTGTCCCTTCCCCCGACAAGGTCAACCTGTTCAACTCCGATGGCTCCCGCCGCCTGGCCGCCGACACCTTCCAACTCGTGGCGGATACCTTGCAGAACCGCTACCGCATCGCGCAGATCCTCAGCGCCGGCCCCACCATCTGGCGCTACCTGTTCCAGGACATCACCGACGACTCCTTCTCGCTGGAAGTGGCCTGGAGCGAGACCAGCACCGGCGTCCCGGACACCTACCCCACCCCCACCGGCGCCACCAGCGCCACCTTCACCGACGTGAGCAACCAGCCGGTCGTCCGCGACGTCTCCGGCGGCACGGTCACCCTGCCCGGCGGCGATGGCGACCGCACGGTGTACGTGCAGTTCCGCGACGACAACGGCGAAATCAGCCCGATCACCGATACCATAACGTTCGACGGCACCCGGCCGGAGGGCGCCATCATGGTCAACGACGGCGCCCCGGCCACCAACTCCACCGCCGTCACCCTGCAACTGACCGGCAACGACTTCACCAGCGCGCCCGTGCAAATGCAGTTCTCCGCCGACGGTGTGACATTCGGCGGACTGGAACTGTTCGCCGCAACCCGTTCGTACAACCTGACTCCTGGAGACGAACTCAAGACAGTGTACGTGCGCTATCAGGACAGCGCCGGCAACTACTCGGTTGTCTACGCCGCCTCCATCCTGCTCGATACCGTCGCCCCCGCCGGCACCCTGATCGTCAACTCCGACGCCGCCTACACCAACATCATCACCACCGCCCTCACCCTCTCCGCCACCGAGACCACCGCCGACCTGCTCACCACCCAGATGCAGTTCTCCAACAATGGCGACAGCTACGGCGCCCTCGAACCCTTCTCCCCCGGCAAGGTCTGGCCGCTCTCCCCCGGCGACGGCCTCAAAACCGTGTACGCCCGCTACCGCGACCAGGCCGGTAACTTCTCCGCCCCCATCACCGACACCATCACCTACGATGCCACCGCCCCGGTCGGCACCCTGCTGGTCAACAACGACGACACCTACACCACCTCCCGCAACGTGCTGCTCAAGATGACCGCCAGCGAGGCCACCTCCCCGCCGGTCACCATGCAATTCTCCGATGACGGCGTGGTCTTCACCGACCCCGAGCCGTTCGCCCTCAACCGCGCCTACACCCTGCCGGCCGGCGACGGGAACAAAACCGTGTTCGTGGCCTTCACCGATCAGGCCGGCAACGTAGGGGTGACCTTCGACAAGATCGTGCTGGACACCACCCCGCCGGGCGGTACGATCTTCATCAACAGTGACGCTGCCTACACCAACCTGATCACCGTCGGCCTGAGCCTGTCCACTACCGAGGCCACCAGCCTGCCGGTCACCATGCAGTTCTCCAACGATGGGACCAACTGGTCGGCCTACGAGCCGTTCTCCCTGGGCAAGATCTGGGTCCTGCCGGCCGGCGACGGGGCGAAGACCGTGTTCGTGCGCTACAAGGACGGCGCCGGGCTGGTGGGCAGCGCCGTCAGCGACAGCATCACGCTGGACGCCACCGCGCCGGTTGGCACCATCCTTATCAACAACAACGACGCCACCACCACCTCGCGCAACGTCACCCTCACCCTGACCGCCAGCGAGACCGGCAGCCCGCCGGTCACCATGGCCTTCTCCAATGACGGCGTCACCTTCTCCCCCGCTGAGCCTTTCGCCGCTACAAAGGTCTGGGTCCTGTCCTCCGGCGACGGCCTGAAGACCGTTTTCGTGGCCTACACCGACCAGGCCGGCAACTCCAGCGTGGCCTTCGATAAGATCACCCTGAGCGAGACCCCGCCGGAAGGCTCCATCGTCATCAACTCAGACGCCACCTACACCAATCTGATCACCGTGGCGCTGGCCCTCTCCACCACCGAGACGGTGCTGCCCATCACCATGCAGTTCTCCAACGACGGCGCCAACTGGACCGAGTTCGAGCCGTTCGCCCTCACCCGCATCTGGCAACTCAGCGCCGGGGACGGCGGCAAGGCTGTTTACGTCCGATACAAGAACGGCGCCGGGCTGATCTCCGACCCCTTCTCGGACGACATCGTTCTGGACAGCACGCCGCCCACCGGCTCGGTGCTGATTGACGGCGGCGCCGACTACACCGCTTCCCAGGCGGTCGAGCTTTACCTCACTGCCAGCGACGCCATCGCCAACCCCCAGAGCATCACCATGGCCTTCTCCAACGACGGGGTCAACTTCACCACCCCGGAGCCGTTCGCCGCCAGCAAGTCCTACACCCTGCCCCCGGGCGATGGCTTCAAAACCGTGTTTGTGGCCTACACCGATCAGGCCAGCAACACCGGCGTGGTCGCCGACTTCATCATCCTCTCCACCGCTTCGCCCGAGGGTACCCTGCTGATCAACAGCGGCGTGGCCTTCACCAACCTGACCACCGTCCTGCTCAGCGTCACCACCACCGACACCACCCTGCCGCTGCAAATGCAATTCGCCAACGACGGGGTCAACTGGAGCACCCTCGAGCCGTTCGCCTTCAACAAGGTCTGGGAACTGGCCGCCGGGGACGGGCTGAAGACCGTCTCCTTCCGCATCGAGAACGGCGTGGGCGCGGTCTCCGACCCCATCACTGCCACCATCACCCTCGACACCGTGGCGCCCACGGGCGCCATCCTGGTCAATAACAACGATACCTACGCCGGCTCCCCCAACGTCACCCTCAGCCTGACCGCCAGCGAGGCCACCAGCCCGCCGGTCACCATGGCCTTCTCCGACGACGGGGTGATCTTCACCGATCCCGAACCCTTTGCCGCCACCCGGCCTTACACCCTGACCGCCGGCGACGGCAAGAAGACCGTGTTCGTGGCCTACACCGATCAGGCCGAGAACATCGGCGTGGCCTTCGACAAGATCATCCTCGACACCACCGCACCCGGCGGCAGCATGTTCATCAACGACGACGTGGCCTACACCAACCTGATCACCGTCGCCCTCACCCTCTCCACCACCGAGACCGGCAGCGTCCCGGTGGACATGCAGTTCTCCAACGACGGGGCCAACTGGTCGGCCTTCCAGCCGTTCAACCTGGGCGCCATCTGGACCCTGGCCGCCGGCGACGGGCCAAAAACCGCCTACGTCCGCTATCGCGACGGCGTGGGCCTGCTCTCCGCCCCAATCACCGATAGCATTATTCTCGACACCACTCCCCCCACCGCCGACATTATCATCAATGATAACGCCACTTACACTACCTCCACCAACGTTAACTTGACCCTTGACTCTACCGATGCCACCAGCCCGCCGGTGCAAATGGCCTTCTCCGACGATGGCGTGATCTTCACCCCTTACGAGCCTTTCTTCCCCAACCGCAGCTACATCCTGCCCGCCGGCGACGAGAAAAAGACTGTGTACGTGGGCTACACCGACCAGGCCGGCAACTCCAGCGTGGACTTCGCCAGAATTACCCTTGACCAGACCCCACCGGGCGGCACCGTTTCGATCAACGACGGCGCTGCGTACACCACGCTCGTCACCGTCACCCTGGCCCTCTCCACCACCGAAATCAACCCGCCGGTCACCATGCAGTTCTCCAACGATGGGACCAACTACACCCCGATGGA